>JAUYAO010000033.1 GCA_030692565.1 Nitrospira sp. | reverse complement strand
ACCAGCTCCTGCACGGACGGAGGGAGCAGTACCGGCTGATCGACGTCCCAGGATTTGAATGTTTTAGCCATGCCGCCTAGAAACCACAATGCCCGCTGCCTGTCCAGTCCAAAATGCACATTACTCGGACAGGCTCCTAGGAAAAATAATATAGTGTGTCGTGGAGGTAAAAGCACTGAGGAGAGCTTTTACCACAGCAGTCTTGAGGAATCCATCGTCAGGGGCCTTAGCGCACAGCTATGGCAATACTGATGACCGGCGGTTTCATAGTTCTCAGGTAGGGAAAGTTACTTTGATGTCTCAGCGCCAACTAAGCTGCGGCTCAATTATGAGTGCAATTTTTCTGGGGATGGGGATTTCCCGCTGACGAAGTTGTCTTTTGTATGCTCATGCCCAGTCCGTGCGCCTTCTTCCCCGCTTGACCTTCGTTTCTGCCGGAACTTATAATCACCGATCGGCGCAATGTATAACCAGCTGATTCATTGAGAGAAATGGCTGAGTTCACACACTTTAACGAGTCGGGCCGGGCGCGGATGGTCGATGTCAGCGCGAAAGACTCGACCGAACGGGTCGGGACTGCGCAGGCGACCGTCTTGATGCTTCCTGCGACGCTGGAGAAGATTCAGCGCGGGAAGATCGCCAAGGGCGATGTGCTCGCCGTGGCCCAAGTCGCCGGGGTGATGGGGGCCAAGAAGGCTCCCGACCTCATTCCTATGTGCCATCCTCTCCTGATCACCAGCGTCGATATCTCCTTCAAAGAAGAATCTCAGCCGAACCAAGCAGGCCTCTGCGCCATCCACATCTTTGCGACGGTTAAGACCACTGGGCAAACCGGAGTGGAGATGGAAGCGATGACAGCGGCGTCCGTAGCGGCGCTCACTATCTATGACATGTGCAAGGCGATTGACCGCGGGATGAGCTTCAGTGATGTGTGTTTGCTCTCAAAGTCCGGTGGGAAGTCCGGCACCTACACGAGGCCAGGCTGAACCATTATGGTTACGATTAAGCTATTCGGCATGACAAAGATGCTGGCTGGGAATCAAGGTTCTCTCTCTCTGGCATTGACGAATGGGCAACGAGTGAAAGATTTGGTTGAGCTTCTTGATGGCGGATATCCGCAGATCGGTGAACTCATCCATAAGAAGAAGGTCCTGGTGTCGGTCAATCAGGAGATTGCCCACGAGGAAACGGAAATCCGGGACGGCGACGAGATTGCTCTCTTGCCTCCCTTTGCAGGTGGATCTGGCATGGAACCAATAGATGACAGCCAGTTTGTGCGGGTGCAGCGCGAGAATTTCTCCATCGATCAGGAGCTCGAGCGAGTGAAGCGCCGGTCGAAGCGGATCGGCGGGATTGCGACGTTTCTGGGGATTGCCCGGGATCGTTCCAAAGGGCGGGACGTCGACAGCATTACCTTCGAACATTACGAAGGGATGGCGGAGAAGAAGTTGCGCGAGATCCGTGAGCGGGCGCTCAAGGATTTCGACATTCTGGAGCTGTTGATCATCCACCGGTACGGAGAAATTACGATCGGTGAGAATATCGTGTTGATCATCGCCGGCGCCGAGCATCGGGCGGAAGCGTTCCAGGCCTGCAAGTGGGCCATCGACGAACTGAAGCAGATTACTCCGATTTGGAAGCTCGAACACACGCCTGAGGGTGAGGTGTGGGTGGAAGAGCATCCGTAGTTTGTCGTGCGTAACGGGCGATGAGTCACACACATGTCGCAGTTGCCTGACAGTTTCGCTCCTTCCAAAGTGGTGGATGCCCATGATCGCCCGCTGGGCAGTTTGCGGCTCTCTGTCACGGATCGCTGCAATCTTCGCTGCCAGTACTGTATGCCAGAAGAAGACTATGTCTGGTTGCCGCGCGAAGACGTCCTGAGCTTCGAGGAGATGGCGACGCTGACTGGCTATTTTGCCGACCTCGGCGTCGATAAGGTCAGGCTGACCGGCGGTGAGCCATTGCTGCGCCGGGACTTGTCTCGTCTCGTCCGGCTGCTCCTGCAAGACCGGCGGATTGCTGAGATCGCCCTGACGACCAACGGTATTCTGCTCGCGGATAATGCGCAGGAGCTGTATGAGGCCGGACTGCATCGAGTCACGGTCAGTCTGGATACGTTGCGCCCTGAACGGTTCCGGCAGCTGACGCGGCGGGATGAGTTTGCGCGGGTTATCGAAGGGATTGAGTCGGTCGGGCGTGTCGGTTTCACCGGGCTCAAGCTCGATACCGTGGCGATTCGTGGATTTAACGATGACGAGCTGGTGGCGCTGATCGAGTTTGCGAAGCACTATCGGGCCGAGGTGCGGTTCATTGAATATATGGATGTCGGCGGGGCCAATGATTGGGCCATGGCGAAAGTGTTGTCGCAGGCAGCCATCCTTGAAACATTGACACAGCACTATGGTCCGATTGTCCCGCTGCCGGGGCGCGGGACCGCGCCGGCTCAGCGGTTCTTGTTGCCTGACGGAACCACCTTCGGCATCATCGCGTCGACCACGCAGCCGTTCTGTTCGACCTGTGACCGGAGTCGCGTGACCGCCGATGGCATGTGGTACTTGTGTCTCTATGCGTCGAAGGGGGCGGACCTTCGGCAGCCGATGCGAGCCGGTGCCAGTCCTGACCGGATGCGCGAGTTGATCAGCGCGGGCTGGCAGGGCCGGCGTGACCGGGGCGCCGAATCGCGCAAGGCTTTGGAGGAGGTCGGGTTGCGCAACGGCAAGCTGATCGGGATCGATCAACTTCGGGGCGATCCGCACCTGGAAATGCATGCCCGTGGCGGGTGAGCTTCGGCCCGCACAACCGATGTCCGTGCCCCGAATTCTAGTCAGGGGCCTCCATGGTTGAGTCGAACCTTCTTACCTTTCTCAGCGTCGGGTTCCTGCTCGGGCTGCGTCATGCCCTGGATGCCGATCACTTAGCGGCGGTTTCGACGGTGCTGGCCGAACGCCCCTCCGTGCGGGCCTCCGGCCTCGTGGGCCTCTGGTGGGGAGTCGGCCATACCCTGACGCTGATGCTGGTCGGGGCTGTGGTGCTGGTCTCCGGTGTTCATATTCCAGAACCGGTTGCCTTGTTGGCCGAAAGCGGCGTGGGGTTGTTGCTCGTCGTGCTTGGCGGGACGCTGGCGCTCAAGCTGTTTCGTGAGCGCTGGCATCTGCATCGTCACGTGCATGACGGCGAGCCGCATGTGCATTTGCACAGCCACCGTCGCCGCGAGGATCATGCCCATCCGCATTGGGCCAGGCAGTCGCTCCGGCCTCTGCTGATCGGGATGGCCCATGGTGTGGCCGGTTCAGCAGCATTGATGCTGGTGATCGTATCGAATACCAGCGGCATCGGCCAGGGATTGCTCTACATCGCGGTGTTCGGGCTGGGTTCAATCGGCGGCATGCTGATGATCGGGCTGACCCTGAGTGTGCCGGTCATCTATTCACGGGCCATCGGCCAGCGGGCGTTTTTCGCGGTGCAAGGAGCTGCGAGCCTGGGGAGTGTCGGGCTTGGATTGTGGATGTTGTATCGATTGGTCCTCTCTCCGGAGGGGCTCTAGCTCCTCTTCCTCTCGACGTGTCTTCCGTGTAATTGCACGTGAATCGTTTTGATGGCTATGCTATTCTTCCGTGCGTTCCGATGCGTGTGTTGATGAGCGTTCGATCGTGATCGTTTGAGCGAAGAGGATACGAGTATGGCCTGGTTTAAGAAACAGAAAGCGACGGGCTCTGAAGTGCCGCCACGGTCTAAAGGCGCCGAGGGGATGTGGCTCAAGTGCAACCACTGTCGGGAAATTGTGTATCGCAAGGAAGTCGATCGCAACAACAAGGTCTGTCCGAAGTGCGACTATCATTTTCCCATCTCCGTGATGGAGCGGATTGCGTTGCTCGTCGATCTCGGGACGTTCAAGGAGTGGGACGCGGAGTTGGAAGCCAAGGATCCGCTGAATTTTCACGATACGAAATCCTACAGAGATCGGGTCAAGGCGCAGCAGGAAAAGACCGGGCGCAAGGATGCGTTGATGATCGGCGAAGGGTTGGTCGAGGGGCAGTCGGTCGTCTTCTGCGTGTTCGACTTCAGCTTTATGGGCGGGAGCATGGGATCGGTCGTCGGCGAAAAGTTTTGCCGGGCGGTCGATCGGGCGCTGGAGAAGAAGCGTCCCGTGGTGTTGGTGACGGCCTCGGGCGGTGCGCGCATGCAGGAGGGAATTCTGTCGTTGATGCAGATGGCGAAAACGTCGACCGCCGTGGCGAAGCTGGGTGAAGCCAAGTTGCCGTTTATTTCCATCCTGGCCGATCCGACCTTCGGAGGCGTGACGGCCAGCATTGCCATGCTGGGCGATGTCATCATTGCGGAGCCGAAAGCTCTCATCGGCTTTGCCGGTCCCCGCGTGATCGAGCAGACGATCAAACAGCAGTTGCCCGATCAGTTTCAGCGGGCGGAGTTTCTTCTCGAGCATGGGATGATCGATATGATTGTCGAGCGCAAACAGTTGAAAGAAACGCTCAGTACCCTCGTCGCGCATTTCTAGTGCAGTGCATCCTGCCCGGCCCAGTTCATGACCTATTCATCCGCCATTGAGTATCTCTACGGACTCCAGAAACATGGAATCAAGCTGGGGCTTGAGACCATGCGAACGCTCTTGGGCCGGCTCGGTAACCCCGAGCGGCGGTTCCGGAGTCTGCACATCGGCGGCACCAACGGTAAAGGCTCGACGGCCGCCATGACGGCGGCCATGCTGCAGGCAGCCGGATATCGTGTGGGTTTGTACACGTCTCCGCATCTGGTCGATTTTCGTGAGCGGATCCGAGTCAGCCAGACCATGATCGCTGACGCGCAGGTGGCAGAGCTCACTGAGCGGATTCGGGCGAGCGTGCCGTCCGACCTGACCCCGACGTTCTTTGAACTGACGACAGCGATGGCGTTTCTCCATTTCGCCGAGTCCGGAGTCGATGTGGCCGTGTTGGAAGTCGGGATGGGCGGGCGGTTCGACGCGACGAATGTGGTGGAGCCGGAAGCGAGCGCGATTATCACGATCGGGCTGGATCATCAGGAGTTTCTCGGGGCAACCGAAGAGGCCATCGGATTTGAGAAGGCCGGGATCCTCAAGCCCGGCGTTCCGGTCGTCGTGGGCCGTATCGATGGGCCGGCGTGGGATGTGATTCGTCAGACGGCGGCGGATCGCGGGGCCCCGCTCCTGCGACTGGGGCAGGATTTTCTTACCGTCGGTGGGGGGGCTGAAGGGTTTTCCTATCGCGGGCGCTCCAAGCGCCTTGACGGACTGAGTTGTTCGCTTGCGGGACGCCATCAGCTGGATAACGCGGCTTGCGCGATCGCGTTGCTCGAAGCGGCCGAGGGGCGCGGGATATCGGTGGATGAGGCGTCGGTGCGCCGGGGGTTGGAATCGGTGCCGTGGGAAGGGCGGTTGGAAGTAGTAGAGCGAGGTCCTGACCTATTGCTTGACGGCGCCCACAATCCGGCTGCGGCGCTCGTCTTGGCGGACTATCTGCGGGAGTGGCGTGCGTCGCGGCCAGAGGCCCGGGTAATTCTCGTCCTGGGCATGATGCGCGACAAAGATCACAGCCGTTTTGTCGAGCCGTTGCACCGGCTGGTGTCCGAGGTCGTTCTCACGCAGGCGACTATGGCCCGGTCGGCGACGGCGCGGGAATTACAGGATACAATCGGATCCCGCTTTCCGCATTGTCATATTGCGCCGAGCGCCGCCGATGCGCTGGCGCTGGCTAAGGCTCGTGCCAGCGCACAAGATCTGATTTGTGTGACGGGATCGCTCATGCTGGTGGGCGAGGTGAAAGCGTTGGTCCGTGGCTGCGGCTTGTCTCCGCTCAGGGGTTAGCATGGTGAGTGGACGGTCACGGACAGCGGACAGGCTCGGTGTTCTCGTGGCCGTGTTTCTTCTGTGTCTTCCCTGTCTCGCCTGGGCGAAATCGAAGTCGGTTGCCCCAGGCACCTCGGCCTCCGGCTCTCCTCCCCTCGATGTGACGGCCAATCGAATCGACTATCGTCAGGACCTGGATGTGTATGAGGCGGATGGGTCCGTCGTGATCCAGCAGGGCGCCATGCGCCTGACGGCCGACCATGTCACGATTGAGGCGCTCTCCGGCGTCGTTCACGCATCGGGGCACGTGCATCTGACTGATCCGCAGGCCGATGTGACGGCTGAGCGGATGGACTTCAATGTAAATACCGAGGCCGGAGTCATCACCCATGGACAGCTCTATATTCCCCAATCTAATACGCTGGTGAGCGGGCGGTTGCTCCAACGGTTCTCTGAATATCACTATCGCGTGAAAGACGGGGCGTTCACCAATTGCGATGCGCAGGGCGGGGAGGTGCCGGCCTGGCGGTTCAAGTTTGACGATATGGATCTGAACGTCGGGGACACGCTGGCCTTGAAGGGGGCGTGGCTCTGTGTCGCGGACGTGCCGGTGGTGCCGATTCCCACGATCACCTATCCCTTGTCGAACCGGCGGAGTGGATTTCTGGTTCCGCAGGTGGGGTACGACAATCGATTTGGGATGCACCTCCAGGACAGTTTTTACTGGGCGATCAATCCGAGTCAGGACTTGACCATCGCGCCGTCCTACTACAGCAAGCTCGGTTATGGGAGCGATCTGGAATATCGCTATGTGCTCGACCAGAAATCCAGGGGCCAGTGGTATGTGAGTTATCTGCAGCAGACTGCGCTGCCGAATGTCACCGGAGTGGATCAGACCAGTTCAGACGTGAAACGCGCGCGCGCGTTGATCGCCGGGACGCACACGCAGCAGTTTACCGAGACGTTGCTGTTGCGGGGGAATGCGAGTTTTGTCACCGACCCCAACTACCTTCAGCAGTTGAGTAACTCCGGTACCCAGCGGGCCTTGCCCAGCAATGAGTCGAATTTGCTGCTGAATCAGCGGCTGCCGTACGGGAATGCCTACATCCTCGGGCAATACCTGCAGCCTCTTCAGTCCGGAGGAAAAGATACGTTTCAGCGCTTGCCGGAGACCGGCTACACCTTGCCGAATGTCTCGCTTTTCAACTCACCATTGTTATTCGGGATGGAAGGGGACTACGTCAATTTTTATCGCGAAGAGGGATTCGCCCTGAATCGCGTCAATGTCGTGCCGGGGATCTCTACGGACGTCATTGATCTTGGGCATGTCGTGGGTCTGACCCCGCAGGCGAAGTTTCGCGAGGTCTACTATACCCGCGGCGCGCAATCTGATGCCTCGCTCCATCGAGAAACCTTCTGGGCGGGAGTTGATGCCACGTCGAAGTTGAGCCGCAGGTTTGGGATGGACGGAGGGGGCAGCCTCTTGCACACCATCGAGCCGACCGTCATGTATGAATATGTGCCGGGGACCGATCAATCGAGGATCGCGCAGATCGATCAAATCGACGATCTGCCGAAGAAGAATCTTCTGACCTATGCCTTGCGCAATCGTGTGCTGGAGCACGATGGGACGAGTACCTTCAACTGGCTCGATCTGACCCTCGCGCAGAGTTACCACGCCGGGGCGGTCCAAACGAGGGCCCGTGACTTCGGTACGGGTGTGACTCCGCTGCTGGGCTCACTCACGCAACCGTTGCAGCCTGCCACGGTGGCGATCCAAGGGAGAAAGTTTTCCGATGTGTGGATGCGGGCGGTCATCGGCAATACGGCTCCCCAAGTCACGCAGGCGCAAATGGCGGCTCAGGCGTTTGGGCGCGGAGTCGGAAACATCGGGACGCAACGCCCGACGATCAATCAGTATCTGACGGTGGATGCCTTTTTCGATCCCTATCGAGGAGAACTCAGTCAGTGGAATACGGATCTCCGGATTCAAGACTCGAGCAATTGGTATCTTGAAGTCGGGCAGCGGTATTCCCGGGACGGCAATCGCGAGCGACGAGGGGATATCTGGAACCCCATTTCGTTCAATGAAGTCTATGCCCCCACGCAGGAAATTCAGTTTGCTACGGCGGGAGGCGGGTTCAGAACTCCCTGGGGATGGACGATCGGAGCCAAAGGGTACTACGATATCAAGACCAGAAAGAGCCCTGAGTATAACGTGGTGGCCTTGTATCAAAACCCCTGCAAATGTTGGTCGCTGGGCCTGTTCTATCTCCAGTTCCCGGACCGGGCGCAGTACAATTTCATGCTGAATTTGACCGGTATCGGCTGGACGGAGAATTTCGGAACTCAGGTGATGCGGTCGATCCTCAGTCCGCTGCTATGGGGCGAGCGTGGATTGCCCTGGGCCTCGCCGACCGGTCCCTATGGACGGTCTCAGTCTGGAGCATCGACGGGGGGAATTCCGGGACGATGAGGGAGCAACCCCGATGGCGGATCCGGCATGCAGTTAGCTGGTGACCGGGGATCCCATTTTGGCGGGGGCGTCAGTACCTTATTTGACACCCTAAATGGGGGTGGGGTACGATGCACTCCTTATTTCTTATCGTCGGTATCTTAGCTGAAGGAGGTTCCGGACGTGGCTGGTGATACATTAAAAGTTGAAGATTCCACCTGGGACGCAGATGTGATGAAGGCCGGTGAGCTTGTCATGGTCGATTTTTGGGCGGTCTGGTGCGGACCTTGTCAGATGGTGGCGCCGATTGTCGATGAGCTTGCCAAGGAATATGCCGGGAAGTTGAAAGTCCGCAAGCTGAACACCGATGAAAATCCCGAGGTCGCCGGGCGGTATCAGGTGATGAGTATCCCGACCATTCTGTTTTTCAAAAACGGCCAGGTTGTCGAAAAGCTGGTCGGGGCGCGTCCGAAGCGCCAGTTCAAAGAAACGATTGATTCATTGTTGGCCCAGCACGCGGGGACCGCGTAGCGCGTTCGCACGCACGCAGCCATGCTCACCGAGCTGCGCATCGTCAATTTCGCCATTCTGGAAGAGCTCAGCCTACGGTTTGAGCCGGGCTTTACCGTTCTCACCGGAGAAACGGGGGCCGGAAAATCTCTTCTGATCGATGCCATTGCCCTGCTGGTCGGCGGACGAGCGTCCGCCGACCAGATTCGTTTTGGGACTGAAGAGGCGTCTCTTGAGGCGGCCTTTCACCTGCCTGATCGCCATCCCCTCCAAGCCTGTCTTCGTGATCAAGGGATCCTGGGTCCTACAGATTCCGAGCTGATTGTGCGGCGGGTCATCGCCCGATCCGGACGTAATCGGGTCTACCTGAACGGAACCATGAGCTCGCTGCATGCGCTGGAGGAGCTGGGCGGTACGCTCGTTGACCTCCACGGGCAGCACGATCAGCAATCACTCTTGGCCACGGCGACACAGCGGAGTGTCGTGGATGCCTTCGGCAATCTTCAAGAACGGTGTGCCGCGTATCGACAAGGGTATGAGACTTGGAAGGCGGCCTGCGAGGAACGCGCTCGATTGATTCGTGAATCTCAGCATCGGGCGCAGCGTGAGGAGTTGCTGCGGTTCCAATGCACTGAATTGGACGAGGCGGCGCTATGCGAGGGAGAGGACGAGGAATTGCAAAATGAGCGCCGCCGGCTGAGCTCGTCGCAGCAGATCGGTGCGTTAGCCGCTGAAGCGATGGAGCGGGTGAATGCGGAAGGGCAGGGTATCCTGACTCAGTTGGCATTGACGGAGCGCGCCTTGGGGCAATTGCTTCTGATTGACTCCACAGTCGGTGAATTGACCCGGCTGACGGGTGAAGCGAAAGTGGTGCTGAAGGAAATGGCGGGGCAGCTGCGCGACTACGCTGAGCGGGTCGAAGCCAATCCTGAGAGGCTGGGCGTAATTGAGGATCGGCTGGCGGTCATCCAAAAACTGAAGAAGAAATTTGGCGGGTCGCTGACGGAAGTCTTGGGGGCTCATCGGAAGATCAAAGATGAGTTAGAACAGTTGCAAGATTCTGATGAGCAACTGGGTAAACTGCGTCAACGCATCAACGAACAACAGGCCGATCTGGCGCTTCTGGCGCGGCAATTATTCCTGAAGCGCGGGGACGCGGCCAAACGCATGGCCAAAGTGGTGCGTCAGGAGCTTGAGGCCCTGAAGATGGGGCAGACAGTCTTTGAGATCCACGTGACCGCGGATGCCAGCGAGCTGGAGTTCGGTCCTGACGGGATTGATCAGGTGGAGTTTCGCCTTTCGACGAATGCAGGAGAGCCGGCGAAGCCCCTCTCAAAAGTTGCCTCAGGCGGGGAGTTGTCTAGGGTCATGCTTGCACTGAAGACGGTGCTGGCAGAACGAGATCACGTTCCGGTGCTGATTTTTGATGAGATCGACACGGGAGTAGGCGGGGCGGTTGCTGCCGCAATCGGAAAGCGCCTGCGGGGGTTAGGTCGTTATCATCAGGTGTTCTGTATTACCCATCTCCCTCAAGTCGCTGCGCAGGGGCAGCATCACCTCTGTGTCGAGAAGTCGCAGGACGGCAATCGAACAGTGACGACCGTGCATCCGCTGATTGGTCAGGGGCGTGAGAACGAAATCGCCAGGATGTTAGGCGGGTTGACGGTGACGAAGAAAGTGCGCGAGACGGCTGCAGAACTCATTGCCGATGCCGGGGAATGACGAATCTGGGCGAGATGCCTTCTGTAGGCCTTAGACGCCGCTCGGCGTAGTCGCGATCGCCATCGCCGGGAGCGATGCCTTACATTCCGTCACGACCCGAGCAAATTGATCCGCCAGCATAGGATCGAAGTAGGTATTGGCCTGAAGGGCGATTTGCTGGATGGCCTGGTCCACCGGGAGTGGTGATCGTCCGGGGACTTCGGCTGTCAGATGATCGAACATCTGGGCGATGCTGACGATTCTGGCCAGCAAGGGAATCCCTTCTCCTTGAAGTCCATGCGGATAGCCTGATCCGTCCCACCGTTCATGATGATAGGAAATCACCTGACCGACCTCAGCCGGATAGCCCAGGGGAAGAATCATCCGTGCGCCTGTCTCGCAATGTTCTTTGGAGAAAGTGCTTTCTCCAGACGGGAGAATCGGCTCATCCGAAAAATGATAATTCGGGAGACTGACCTTGCCGATGTCGTGCAGGAAGGCCCCGATAGCCAAAGACTTCTGTTCTGCGAGAGTCAGGCTGAGGCGATTGGCGAGTAACGTGGCGTAGAAGCTGACACGGCTGCAATGGTTCAGCAATTGACGATCTTTGACTTCCAGGAGATCGGAGAGCAGAGGAAGCAGATCTGGTTGCGCGCCTGAAGGGTCCTGCTCATGCGTTCCGATGGCGAAGTACTTGGTCTTGAGTGACTCCCACGCACGTCGTGCAGCCTGCTCATCTCCCCAGAGGTCGGTCGAGTTCTTTAAGACGTTCCGGATGAGGTCCAGGCGCTGCTTTTTCTCAAGCGTCTGGCTGATGAGGGAAATCAGTTCGGTGACATTGAATGGCTTGAGCAGATAGCCGGCCGCGCCATGGCGAATGCCTTCCATGGCGGACTTCAGGCTTCCATAGCCGGTTATGATGATGACTTCGATATCGGCGTAATCGTGTTTAATATCCTGCAGGAGGTCGATGCCCTGACGATCGGGGAGTTTCTGATCCAGCGTAATGAGATCGATGGATTCATGACTCAAGACGTCGAGCGCCGCTTGCGCGTTGTCCGCCGAGCGGATGTTGAAGAAGGGCCGCAGGATGACTTTGAGTGCATCACGCGGTCCGGCCTCGTCATCGACGACAAGAACCGTCGGCTTTGTTTGGGATCCGTCTTGAGAAGTTGTTGTGCTCATAGTGCTCATGTACCCCCAACTACGTAACCTGTCAAGCAATACTTGTTCCTTTTCAGGCATTTACTCGGGGTGAACAATCCGCAGGGGGCCTGCTACGTAGAAAGTCTATATGTAGATCACTTGAACGTTTGACTACGTAGTAGGGGGGTATAGAAGAGCGCGACGGTTGTGTTGAAAATGACGCGGTCGATACAGGGATGTGTGTTATTCCTGCACAGGCGGCTCTGGTTCTTGACTGTTCCCATTGTCCGGTCGGCCGATTCCCAAGGTATCCATCCGGTATTTCAGCATGCGCCGGCTGATTCCTAAGAGATTGGCGGCGTGGGTCTGGACATAGTTGGTTCGTTTCAATGCATCGAGAATGATCTCCCGCTCAAATTCCATGACAGCTTTTTCTAGGGACATTCGGCCGGCGAGGGTGTCGTCGCGGAGTGAGGATGATCGCGAGTCGCTTTTCATAATGGTCGGCAGATGCTCCTGGGTAATCTGCGGGCAATTCTGCGACCAGATAAAAGCTTGCTCGATGATATTTTCCATTTCCCGGACGTTTCCCGGCCAGGGGTAGCGCGTCAGGACCTCCAGCGCTTCTTTCCCGAATTCGATATGCGGGCGCTTCTCTTCCTCGACTCGTTTGGCAAGGAAGTGCTTGGCGAGCAGGGGAATATCTTCACCGCGTTCACGGAGGGGAGGCAGAAACAGCGAGATCACGTTGATGCGGTAGTAGAGATCTTCGCGAAATTGCCCCTTGCGCACCATGTCTTCGAGATTTCTGTTGGTGGCGGCGACGATCCGGACATCGACCTTGATCGATTGGACGCCGCCGATTCTCGTAAACTCCCGTTCCTGGAGCACTCTCAGGAGCTTGGCTTGTGTCATGGCGCTGAGATCGCCGATTTCGTCCAGGAACAGGGTGCCGGTATTGGCGAGTTCGAACTGGCCGACACGTCTGGCCGTGGCATCGGTAAAGGAACCTTTCTCGTGGCCGAAGAGTTCGCTCTCAATCAGTGTTTCCGGGAGCGCCGCGCAGTTCAGGGCAATGAAGGGCTTCTCACGCCGGCCGCTGTTGTAGTGCAGGGCTTTTGCGACAAGCTCTTTTCCCGTTCCGCTTTCGCCGGTAATCAGCACGGTGGTTCGGCTGTCCGCTACTTGTTCGATCTTCGCGTAAATCTCCTGCATGCCTTGGCTCTTGCCGATGAGGTTGTGGAAGGCATAGCGCTGGACGACTTGCGCCCGGAGTTGTTTGACTTCCCGTTCGAGGGCTTGAGAGCTGAGCGCGCGATCCACGACGATGCGCAATTCTTCGACGTCAAAGGGTTTGGACAAATAGTCGGCGGCGCCCAGTTTCATCGCGTCGACGGCGGTCTTGACCGACTTCGTGCCCGTGAGCATGATCACGGGAGTCATCCGGCTTTCAGAGCGCAGGGTTTCCAGCACGGCCAGTCCGTCGGTTCCCGGGAGAATGACATCGAGCAGGACCAGATCAGGTCCTTCTTTTCTGAACGTCTCGAGGCCCTCCTGAGCATCCGCGGCCTGGAGGATCTCGTAGTTCGGCTCGAGCACCATTTTCAGTGAAGTCCGGACACGGGCTTCGTCGTCGATCAAGAGAACGCGTTTTTTCATGGCTGAACTTTCCACAGTACTCCTAGTCTATCGGGAGGGCCGGAAGATTCACGGAAAACGTGGTTCCCACTCCCTCGGTACTCTCGACCTGAATTTCACCGCGATGCTCTTGGATAATCTGATGCACAATCGTCAATCCCAAGCCCGTTCCCGCATGCTCGCCGCTGGTGTGCTTCGTCGTGAAGAACGGATCGAAGATGTGTTCCAGGTTGGCCTTGGAAATGCCCGGGCCGCTATCTTCGATCTCAATCTGGGTCCACACCGTTGCCCCCGGCTTTAGGATCCGGTGGGTGCGAACCATCAACTGCCCTCCACCGTCTCCCATCGCGTCGATGGCGTTGAGCAGCAGATTCAAAAGGACCTGCTTTATTTGTTGACGATCTAACATGACACGAGGAAGCTCAGACGCCAACTGTTTTTCAATCTTGATCCGTTTGCTGTCCGCCTTCACTTCGATGAAATAGAGGCAGGAGGTGACGATCTCGTTGAGATCCTCATCCGTCAACTTGGGTTCCATATAGCGGGCGTAGTCCAGAATTTCCTGAATCAGCCGTTCGATCCGGTGCACGTCGTCCAGCACGATGCGACTGAAGTCATGGATGAATTCCGTGTCGTCCTTTCGTTCCGGAGCCAACTGGATAAAGGTTTTGATCGACGTCAGGGGATTCCGGATTTCGTGGGCAAACCCGCCGGCGATGATTTCCAGTGAGCGAAGGCGGTCGGTTCGGCGCATGAGCGTTTGAGACTGGTGGAGATCGTCGTGAGCGAGGATGGAGTCGAGGGCGTTGGCTCCGCTCTGCGCCAGGGCGGTGAGGAGGTCCCGTCCATCCGCATAATCGAGCGGCCGGTTCGCAGGGAATCCGAGCAGCGCAAAGGCGATTAATCGGGCTTTGTTCAGAAGCGGCACGGCCAAGGTCGATTGAGCTGCCCGTAATGTGTCGGCTAATTCAGGCGTGATCGGAGGGATGTCCGCTATGTCTGCGACTGAGAGAAGATGATGCTTGTGGGCGAGTGCGTGAATGAGTGGGTGAGTCGAAGCAAATGAGGGGAGTGGGGCCGCTGTGCTCTGGCCGGCGACGGTCATTACCAGGTCATATCGATCGTGCTCACGATCGAGCAAGTACAGCGCGCCTTGGCGGGAGGTGGTGGCGTCACAGAGTTCGACGAGAATGCGGTCGGCGATCACGGCGCGGTCCGAAAGCGTTCCCATATCCTGGGCAAATCGGGTGAGCCGCTGGAGGGGAGTGAGCGCGGTGAATGAAGCGGTGGCCTGGGGAAGGGGGTGGTCAGTCATATCTATCCAGAGGGGTGGTCGTGCTTCCTCTTTTCCCAGGTGTGAGGCCGGGGGAACAGGGAAGAGAGGATGTTAGGTAACAGGGGCGAGTATACACACCGACCGTGGTTTCAGCCAGCGGATTTCCCCTTCCGGGCGGTGGCGATCAGGAGTTGCCCATCCAGAATAGGCACGATTCGAAGAGGGGTTGTACCGGCATGAATCAAGAGATCCGACAGTTGTTCTCGGTCAAAGGCGTGCAGCAGCCCATGGCGAATCGCTTCGTGTAGCCGTCCGAGATAGTGGAGGAAAATTTGAGCCGCAGGGGATAGCTCATCCTGCCCGGCGTGATGGAGTTGCTCGCGATAGAGCCCGGCAAGGTCTGTGTGCGGACGTACGCACGTCACGATGAGGCGTCCATCTTCCGTGAGCGTCTGAACGGCCTGTCGCAGGAAGGCGAGGGGAGAGGAGGCGAAGGAGAGCGAGAGATGACTGACGACTCGATCGACCTCTTCGCGTGAGGACGGGAGATGGATTCCCCACTCAGTCGTCACGGCAGTCGTCGGACCGGCGATCTTGGAGAACGTGGATTGTAACTCCTGATACAGCCCCGTAAAGGCTTGTTCTGCGGACGCGACCGTTTCCTGGGAGTGGTCGATGCCGACATAGTGTAGGGGGCGTTGCGGCGCATGTGACGCGTGGAGCAGGTGATACATGCGATTGAGGACGAGCGTGTGCGCGAACTCGCCCGCGCCGCATCCGATATCCAGGATGCGCATGCCGGGTTCAAGCGGAAGAGCCTGTTGATACAGCTCTTGCAGCAGTCGCACATGGTGATGCAGGGTGCCGAGCTGCGGAAGCTGGGCGAGATGCGCGATCCACAAGGCGTCTCGAGACGACTGCGAGACGTGGTGGCGGATCCGAATGCGCTCCCGCTCGAGGAGATACTGTTTGGAAATGTCGTGGCTGGTCGGTGTGTGGATGGCCGGCCGTGCCTCTCCGGGGAAGCACACGCGAGCAATCTCCGTGAAGAGTGTGTTGAATGACGCGAGTAAGCGGGCGTCAAAGGTGCGCCCGGTAACCGACAACGCGCTGGGGATCGAGACGGTGGTCGGCATCGTCGGCAAGGCTCGAAGTGATTCGTCCGGGCTGGGAAAGGGATGCCGCATCGAGGGATCCGCTGACGGAGAGTTCAGGATGACCATGGGGACAGTCAGTGCAGACAGATCGGTCACCGTCGTCGCCAGCGTGGCATAGTGGCCGGCGATGAGATCGCTCAGGAACTGATCGAGATTGACATTGAGGCCCCACACATTCCCGCTGCCTCGTCTGAGGCCGTGCTGGTAGTCGGCCAGAAGGTCATGATGATGCTCGGCCGATAGGGCGGCCTGAATGTCGAGCACCGGGTTGGCCAGCAGCAGAAGCTGGGGCACAGGACGTTGCGCAACGACCTTCAGGGCGACTCGGGCCGCGACGTCTTCGGCCAGGATCGCGAGTGGGGCGGTGGGCCACGTCGTATGAGCAAATTCAAGAACCGTTTGCAGATCGGCCTGCATGCTCCGCAATGTCGTCTGGAGGACATCGCCGTCGCTTTGGCCGATATGGTTGCTGTAGTCATAGCGCAGGACGCGGAGCCGATTGATGGCCAAGAATTCTGACAGGGCAATGTAGTCGGTCTGGGTGCATCCGAAGCCGGGAGAGAGGATCACGATAGGCGTATTCGGGGAAATCTGGTGACGTGCGTGATCGTCGGTAATAGCGATGACTTGGCCGCGTACATTCCGGCATTCTCGTCTGGCGCTGACAATGGCCGCACGCCCGGCGATCCCATCCAAGTCGATGGACGAGCCGATGTGTTGGGCGACGACGCGGTTGACCTCGCGCTCGGCGAAGGCCGACAGTTCAATAAAGCGGACGCCGAAACGTTGACTCGGTTCAGTGTGCGTCGGGCGTAGCTCGGAAGGAGCCGTGGAGTCTGGAGCAGTCCACACGATTTGCGCCGGGAGTACGGCGTCCGGTGCGGCCGGTTCGTGAGGCTGTGAGTGACCCTGGCCGTTGCCGTGGGGGAAATGCAAGACGATCGTCTCGCCCACCTGGCCGGGAAGCGTTTTGGCCTGCAGGCAGGCCCCTCCGCGTGACAAATTCACCGCCAGTCCGAGCTGTCGAGCGGCCGGGTTCTGTTCGTGAGCCCCATCAATCCGGACCGGAAGCGCGACTCGGACCCGGATGCCTTCCCGGTGATCGGTGGCTCGGTGGTCCTGACCGGGCTGGTCCGGAAGCGCGACGTCATCAGGCTGAGACAGTAGCGCCTCAAGGCTGATCGCCAGGCTCCGTTCTTGGGCGGCCTCGATAAAGGAGCCCAGCACCTTCCGCTCGGGCTCTCCTGGCGGAGTAAATTCGAATGCGAGGACCGGGCGCTCTCCGGTCTCACCGGGTGGTCCGGTCTGCATGCCACGTTCGTGGACGGTGGCTTGAAGTTCCAGAATCCCTACGACGGTCTTGAACACCAAATAGGCTGATTGCCCAGAGAGATTCGGGAGCGGCCCGACCAGAGTGACAGTGGCTCCCGTCAGGCTCAAGGTGTGAACGGTTCCCTCGCGGACTGCTGGGCCGACGGTCACTCGCGCCGGAAGTTGGACTGCGGCGCGTATGGCCATCCTTCGATCCGGGAGCGGTCCGTCTGAAGGTGGAGGCAGCGGAGTTTCCGCATGAGTGTCGACCGGTGCCGCTACGGGCTGCTCAGGCGGGCTTGGCGCCGCCTCTGCTGCTGCCTCAGGTGTCTGAGGCACGTCAGGAATCGGCAGCCACAAACGGATGGAGAGCGGTTGTCTCGCCGGGGCTAACCACTCCATGCGACCCTGGAGTTGGCCGATGTCTTCATAGGCCTGGATGAGATCAGGGGAGGCCGGTAGTGAGTCGGGCGTGAGAGTAGCTGCCGAGTCGCTTTCCTGAATCAGAATCTCGACCTCTCGGGGTGCCGGAGCTGGAAAGAGGCCAGGCGCCGGATCGATCGGCGTCCCGGTGGCCGTGACGGTCTGCGCGAATATGTCCAGCCGGTGCATCGCTTGGCGGGCGGCCATTTGCCGAATCGCCTGGATCACCACAATCTGAATGATCCGTACCCAGACGCTCCGTGAACTGCCCACGTTCGAAAGGCCGGTCGTATCGCGGTGCTGCACGATGTTGAGATGGACAAGGGGGGCCAGGGCTTCGGCGATGACCTGACCCAGCTGGTCTTCGGCTAGGCCGGCATCAACAACGGCTTGAGCCAGCGCGTCACCATATGCCGAGGCCTCCCGCGCGCGCGCGGTCAGGGTTTCAAGGCGCGTATCAAGCTGAGCCTCACGGATCGTGTCCAGGAGCTGCTGGGATTGGGTCAACACGGCGGAGAGCGGCCGGTGCAGATCATGCGACAAGCTGGTCAAGCGCTGGGCAATCGCCCGGTGGCGATCTGATTCAAGCAGTCTGGTTTCAAGGCGCTGAATAGTCTCGGTCTGTGCGAGAGGCCCCGTCATATCCCGGATGAGTCCGAGGGTCCCGGTGTAGTGGCGGCGCGCATCGTAGAGACCCTTGGCGCTGACTTCGGCCTGCACGCGGGCCTGGCCGGAGTCCGTCGCCTGAGGCTTCTTGAGCAGTTCGAGCAGGACCCGGCGCGCCGCCCGAGGGCCTGTGCGGCGGTCATTGATGCGATGGTGCGCGCGCGCTTGTTGATCGGGAGGAATCAGCTTTGAAAAGGGTGCGCCGGTCAGTTCTTCGGGCTGGTAGCCCAGGAGCGCGGTGACCCCGGGGCTAATGAAGATAAATCGTCCATCCGTATCGACTTCGTAGAACACGTCCGTGAGCGTTTCCAGTAGGCGAGTATGCCGATCGTGCGTGTGTGCGAACGTGGCGCGGAGATGGCGTTGTTCGATGGCGCCTTTGGTGTAGAGCACCAGTTCGGTCAGAAACGCGGGTGATTTTTTGAAGAGAAGAAAGTTGGCACCGGCTTGCAGCGCCGTGACGGCGGCGGTCGAATCGCTTCGGTCGGTCTGCAGCACAATCGCGGTAGTCGGGAGGCGTTCCCTGAGCGTGGCAACCAACGACGGGCGACTCTGGAGCCCGAGTCGCTCATCGATCAGAATCAGGTCCCACTCGGCGCGATCCACCCACCGGAGGGCTTCTTCGGCGGAATAGACCGATTCAATCCGGCAATCGGGAAAGAAGCCGCGCAGGCTCAGTGTGACGAGCTTGATTTCGTCCGCCTGCTCATTGACGACCAGGATAGTAACGGGCTCACTCTGCGGCATGGACCACTTCCGTGTTGCTGGGGACGCCGAGTCGGCCCAGTCCCAGAGGGATAGGTGTACAAGTGCGGTGACGGGCGCGCGGTCTCCCAAGAGAGAGACCTCAAAGCGGTATCCCGCGCTGGCTTACCGTCTTGAATACCATATCGCGGCGTCTCAATCACAGCCTCAATCGACACGGACGAGCGGTTCTTTCGTAGGGGGTGATCGACGATGCACCATTCTGAACGAACAGTTTTGGACGAGCGCGTGTGCGCGAAGAGAAAAAAGAAACGCCTGCCGGCCTCCGTCCTGTGACGTGAGACCGGCAGGCGTTATGAGCGGGGGGAGCCGTGCGCTTACGGATTCGCCTGTGCCGTATCGGTGGTGCGGCAAGCGCCCGGAGTCATATAGAGGAGATAGTTTCCCATGCCATATTGGAATTCGGTTTTCTGCAGCGGGTGATGATGGACCATCACCATATCGTAGTCGCCCGACTGCGTGACGGAGAATCCCTGCGCATCCTTATAGACTTGATGAGGTTGGAATTCCCGGAAGGTGCCATCAAGGTCCACATCCGGCACCGTCCTGAGCAGCGTGCGTTTGTTCGCTTTGTCTTCGAGCGCAATCATCAGCAGTTCATCGTGGCCGTGCGGATAGGCAAACTTGACGCAGCCATCCATGGAAAATTTCAGCGGCGCCGTATGGACCTGGACTCCCGGTCTGATTTCAATGCCCTCGTCCGTTTGATCCGCGCCCCGTGAGCCGAATTTGCTATAACACACGATGTTCACGCCCACCTGATAGACGTCCATTTCCTTTACCGGCTTTGATTTCGGCGCCATATACATGGTGAAGGAGGCCATCACGTTTTTTGTCGGCGGGGCTTTGTGATAGAAGGCCACGACGGACATGAGGTGATCGCCTTTCGCCAGCTTGACCCCATACCCATCCGGGAAGCGCGCCTCGGTCATTTCCAGGCCGGCCCCCGCGAAGAACAACGGCTCACCGGGACAGGACACACTGGGTTTCGTGTTGTTCAACATCAAAATGTGGTGGAGATAGTTTCTGGGGAGTTCCTTGCCCTCTTTGGTAAAGACCGCCGATTTATACCCCACCATGTACATATCTTCAGGAAGCTGAAAGTTATGTTTGGGCATCGAGGCGGCCAGGTCGCCGTCATGGCTGGTGGGCAGATCGATGGGACCGAAGGTCAAGGTGACGGTGTCATCCTTTATCGTAACGGTGGTCGTAGTCTGATTTTTCAGTGTCGGTACGGCATGGTGGTCATGGCCGCCGTCGGCAAATGCGGGAGCGCCCATGAGCCCTGTGATCAAAAGAACAAGCATCCAATACATAAAGTCTCCCAGAAGTGGTGAAGCGATCGGACACGTCGGTGCGCAGGTATGCGGAGCAGAGGGAATGCACGGTGCGGATGAATCATTCATTGATGTGAAGCGGGCGGCGTGAGCCGTTTCCATTGATACGAGCCGCCATGTTCCCGCGGAGGAATATTCTTATGCGTGCCGACTCGGGAATACCACCAGACCCCTTTCGCCTGTGTGCCGTCCTCCGAGAGCAAGAGGTCGAATCCCCCTTCACGATCATTGCCGGGTTGCTGCCAGGTCCCTTGCCAGACGCGGTCGGCAAACTTGGTCGTGGTGAAATGCCCGCCGTGCTGGGTGTAGGGGCCATTGCCGGACTTGTCCAGTGTGGCCTTGTAGCGTTTATCGTCCTCGACTTCGAGGATTTCCCACTCGCCGCTCAGGTCTGCCGCAGGAGCGCGGAGTACGCCGGGGTCGGCAACCAGATGTGGAACCGGCGCCGCAGGCTGCGCGTGAGCCACCGCGGGCCAGTTGGCCGCCCGGAGCGATTCATGCCATGAAACCAGGAGCCAGCGCCCCTGGCGCTTTTCGAGGACGCCGCTTTCCCGCAGGGGGATTACCGTATGGTGGAGTTGTCCGCCTTCGTTGACGTAGCGGATATAGTCCAGTTCCATCGCAAACCAGGCCAGATCGTCTTTGGTCCATACCTTCAGGTCCGTGATGGGCATTTCCAGCTTTTCGACGAAGGCGAACTCGTCGCGAATGTCCCGTTCCAGCTCTGGCCATCCCACGTATTTCCGCCCGCCGATGGTATAGCCGGTGGCATCGTCATCGTGCGCCATCAGCCGGGACATGCCGTCGAGGTCTCGTGCCGCATTGGCGTCGACCAACGCGCGGATCACCGATTCCGGGCCCGCGTGATCCTGTGCCAATCCGGGAGAAGCGGTGAGGAAAAGATATCCTGACAAGACGAAGGAAACGATCCGAGAGAAGTCGGGCATCACAGAATCCTTAATTTACTCAGCGTAGGTAAGTGGAAGCTGGGGAACGTCTCTGCTGAATGATGGATCAGGCTACATGGCTGGAGGAGCCTTGTCAACGATGGGGTGAGGAGATGTCAAGCCACAGTAGAAATGTCCTCTTTCTCCCATAGTAGAAATGTCCGGTTTAGGCGATGCCCGCCGCCGCGCGTGTTGTCCCTTCCGGCAGCAGGCGTTTGCGCCACGGATGAGCCGAGGTCGGCTTGACCGGACG
>JAUYAO010000032.1 GCA_030692565.1 Nitrospira sp. | reverse complement strand
ACCAGCTCCTGCACGGACGGAGGGAGCAGTACCGGCTGATCGACGTCCCAGGATTTGAATGTTTTAGCCATGCCGCCTAGAAACCACAATGCCCGCTGCCTGTCCAGTCCAAAATGCACATTACTCGGACAGGCTCCTAGGCTGCGGAACCGAGTTTAACTTTGCGCACATCAATCTTACCCGTAGTTGCGGAGGTGATGAGGGCGATACGGTATTCGGTAAGGCGGTCGATGGCGGCTTCTATCTTTATAGTCATCCGATCAATCCGCTGCGTTTCTGCATCGACGTGCTTTGCGATAGCCTCTTGTTCGACAATCGGTGGAACAGGGATCGACATCTCGGTGATTTGCTCGCAAGTAATCGCACCTTTGGTGCTACCACCACCCTCACTCTCGCTTCGCAGATACGCGTAAGCCATATCAAAGACCCGCCGGACAAATCCAACCACTGCTTGGGACGGGTCCGGCTTGAAGTATGCGAGGTGTTGGTTGATGGTCGCTTCAAAGAGAAGCGTGGTTGCCATGCCCCGCGTTTTCCCTTCGCCCGTAATCCCAATCAATACTGCGGGTGGATGCACTATGGGCAAATGGCACTCCGCTAGCGCGTCTGCGGTGACAAACTGGTCCGCCATCGTCACCGCCTCTTGATTCACTACGGAGCTGTTCAACCAGGGATAATCGCCGTTATCCCAATACAAGGGATTCTCTCTGCTTGGCGTCGAGCCATTGCCGACGCGCCCGACAAACTTAATTCGATTCACCTCCCAATGCTGCGGCACTTTGCCGAGCCAAGGGATGCCGGAGTCGCGCATGGGGGCGGCAGGATTGAGACCCTGGGTGACGGCTTGGGTGATGACCGCGAGGCGCTCCTCCTTGAGCTTCTCCAGTAGCTCCTTCTTCCGAGCTATCAGGGCGTCAATCTGCTCCGTCTTCCAGTCCAGAAACGCTGCGATTTTCTCCTGCTCGGGGATCGAGGGAACTGGGAGCAGAACGGATGTGTATTCTCCAATTTGGAGATTTGGATAAGTCGTCGTTGAGCACATCAGCTCGACTCGTTGGCGGGTCAGGTCCGATCTGAGAAGAAAGAATACAAACTTGGGGACTGCACGCTCCTTTACGGGCCGGACGCGCATTAAGAAGTTGCTGAACACGAAGTGCGGTGTGAATTCATCGACCAACCCCGCTTTGCCGGAGATAATGTTCGTTCCTGACCCGCTCGATTTTACGACAAGGATATCGCCAGCCGCGCAGCCATAGCGTTCGACTTCTAATGGGACGAAACCGCGCTGTGGCATTTCGTCCACTGCAAAGCGACCGTCGGAATCAATCTGAGCAGTCGTGGCGACAGGCAACACAATCTCAGCACCTTCCGGTTCGATCCCGTAACTGCCGCAACTATCGATGTCCGCTAGGTGTTTTAGTGGCTTCTCATCCCAATGCGAAGGAACCTCGCCGAGCCATTCAATCCGACTAACCTTGTGGTGTGGATAGGCCGCAGGATTCATGATGCGATCTCCTTCAGCATCGCCATGATTTCCTTCTCCAGTCCGTCGATATCTTCCTCGATCTTGTTCAGCGGACGCGGTGCCTCATACTCATAGAAGTGGCGATTGAAGGGGACTTCGTAGCCGACCTTGATCTTGCTGTGATCAATCCAGGCATCGGGGCGGTAGGGCAGCACCTCGGCTTTGAGGTAGGCTTCGCAGTGGTCCTGCACGAGGGCGAGCAGCGCGGTCGCGTCCACTTTCCCCTTGTTCTTCTTCCCCTCGTAGTCAACCGGCAGCGGCAGGGCGATGCCGCTCGGGAACGGCACGTTCTCGGTATCGCGCAGTTCGGGGTCAGGCTCCCGGTTGCCTTTCTTATCGAAGCAGATTTCAGCGCCGGGGTCGCGTTCGCCCAAGCTGCCTGGGGCTAGCAAGGCGCTCCGGAGCGAGCCATCCAGCGTGATGCCTGCCACTTGAAATGTCTCGGCCAGTAGCTCCTCGAAGACGGCGCGGTCTTTGATGAGCTGCCCCTCGCTGAACCCGTCCTTCATGCCGTCGAGCACCTCGAGAATCGCCGCCTGCGCTTCCGCACCCTCCAGCTCCTCCTCGATGATCCTCTTCTTGTCCTTTCGCTTCCGTGAAATGGCGAGATCCACGAAGGCGTTGGTTCGCTTGAAACGATCGATGCGGTTGTCGGTGACCGCGAAGTTCAACCGTAGCGGACGTTCGACCGTGATCTTGAGATAGCCGAAATCCTGATTGTTGAAAATCTTGCTGACGAAAAGGCTCTTCTCCTGGTCACGCTTGGGGTCCACGTTTGTTTGAATCTGCCCCACGGTCAGGCGAACATTGTTCTGAAAATCGCCATAGAGTTTAGCCAGCACCTCGATGTGGTTCGGGGCGCCGTCTGTACCGTCGCCGATGCGTTTGCGCTTGTCGCCAAGACTCTTTTTCATCTTCCAGGCAAAGTCGGTCCCGTTGATGAGTTGCACCTTGCCGGCACGCTTGGGGCGTTTGCGGTTCGTCACGATCCAGACATAGGTGGAGATGCCGGTATTGTAGAAGAGCTGGTCGGGCAGGCCGATGACGGCCTCCAGCATATCGTTCTCAATAATCCAGCGGCGGATGTTGCTCTCACCACTACCCGCGTCCCCCGTGAAAAGGGGCGAGCCATTGAATACGATGCCGATGCGGGAGCCTTCTCCGCCCTTGCCACCTTTCTCGGGTGCGGATTCCATCTTTGAAATCATGTGGAGCAGAAAGAGCAACGCGCCGTCATTGATGCGCGGCAGACCGGGGCCGAAACGCCCATCGAAGCCAAACTCGTTGTGCTCGGTGGTGACATGGTCTTTTTCCGGCTTCCACTCTACGCCAAAAGGTGGATTCGCCAGCATGTAGTGGAACTTCTCATCCGCGTGGCCGTCGCCATCGACAAACCCCTCTTTGGATTTGCCGGTCCCAAGGGTGTTCCCGTAAACCATGTTTTGCACATCCTCGCCTTTGATCATGAGATCAGAGCCGCAGATGGCATAGGCCTCAGGGTTATATTCCTGGCCGAAGAGTTCGAGATTGGCACTGGGATTGAGACCAGCATCAGGATCCTTGATGAGTTTTTCCGATTCCGAGAGCATCCCGCCCGTGCCCGCCGTGGGATCGTAGATCTTGATGACCTTGCCTTCCTTGTAGACCAGATCGTCGTAGGTGAAAAGCAGTGTCACCATCAGCTTGATGACTTCGCGCGGAGTGAAGTGATCTCCAGCTTCTTCATTGGCTTGCTCGTTGAAGCGCCGGACGAGGTCTTCGAAGAGGTAGCCCATTGCGATGTTCGGGATGGTGTCCGGGTGTAGGTCTACTGCCGCAACCTGCTTGAAGACCTCAAAGAGCCGATTGGCCTCATCCAACTTTTCAATCTCTTCCTCAAATTTGAACTTCTCGATGATCTTGCGTGCACGGGAGGAGAACCCGGCGATGTAGTTGCCGAGGTTAGCGGCAAGCTTGTCCGGATCACCAAGGAGTGTCTCGAAGGTGAACTTGCTGGTGTTATGGAAGGTGAGTTTGAACTTCTTGTTGATAATTTTTTCGATGGTCTCGGCGTCGTGCTTCTTTTCCGCTTTGAGCTTCTTGTGCAGGGCGATCACCTGATCCTTGGTGCTTTCCAGCACACAATCCAGACGGCGCAATACCGTGAGCGGAATCATCACCCGGCGATATTGCGGCGGCCGATAAGGACCGCGTAGGAGATTGGCGATGTTCCAGATGACATCACCGTGTTCTTTGAAGGCATCGAAATTCTTCATGAGCTGAGATTTTCCAGAGTTATAGATTCAAGAGGCACGCAGCCAGGGCGGGACAGAGAAGGAAGGGCGGTTTTTGAATTCATACATTTATCAAAGGTCGTGGTCTTCTCTGCCTGCTTCATCCAAGACAACTGAACAAAGGCTAAGTTTCCACTCAGCTATTGCCGCCTCAGAATACCCCTTTCCCTCTCTATAAATCATCACTCACCAATCTCTGGCTGCATCTCACCACGGTCGCAGCCCCGGCACCCAAAGCTCGTGCCGCATGGGAATAGTGGGCTTTCTCCGTAGCTGGTACTTCACGCTCATGAAGTGTAGTGGGGTGTTCCACCTAATATGCGAACTCCATTCGATTGATCTGGAGCGGTGTCGTTTCTTCTCGCGCTACGACACAGGTGCTGTATGAGCACGACGGTGTCCATGTTTCAGCTCCAAGATCGCTGTCGACATGCGATTCGCTTCGTTGACGCCTCTAGCGCCGGTTGTGTATAAGGAATGCGCCTTTTGTAATCATATTCTTGGACGGTGATGGGTTATGGCGACACGTGAATTTCATGACGGCGGGAAAGACGGCTTAGAAGCCCTGGAACCGCTCGACCCGGACAAAATCGGTTCGTTCAACGAGCTGCTGGTTGCCATGGGCAAGACAGCATTCGGCGGCCGGCGGTTGGGCGAAGCGTTCGAAGTCCTCAATGCGATGATCGAGGATGCCGACTGCAAGGTGGTATTGACGCTCTCCGGGGCCATGACCATCGCCAAGATGGGCAAGATCATCAGCACGATGGTCGATCGCGGTATGGTCCACTGTATTATTTCCACCGGCGCGCTGATCGCGCATGGCCTGAGCGAGTCGATCGGAAAGACACATTATCGTGTCAATCCGGCGGTGTCCGATGAGGAACTATTCGAGAAGGGCTACAATCGCGTCTACGATACGTTGGAGATGGAATCCAATCTCAATTATGTCGAGCAGGTGGTCTCGCAGACACTGAAGCGCGTGAATTATGATACGCCGCTCTCTTCTGAAATTCTGACCCGTGAGTTGGGTAAGACGTTGGCTGAAGAGTATGAAGGAGACGGGATTCTGAAGAGCGCCTATCTGAAGAAGGTGCCGGTCTATATCCCTGCCTTTACCGATTCGGAAATGGGATTGGATGTGGGGACCTGGGCCATGGGCAGAGCGATTGACCAGGCCCGTTCTCACGCCAAGCCCGGAGACGATCTGACGGTGCTGCGCAGTCTCCATCAGTCACTCCCGTCCTTTAATCCCTATCTGGACCTCAATAGCTATGCCGGTCAGATTTTGTCCGCCAAGAAGATCGGGATTTTTACGATCGGCGGCGGGGTGCCGCGAAATTGGGCGCAACAAGTCGGGCCCTATATCGAAATCGGCAACCATCGGCTGGGGCTTACTGTGAAGCCTCCGCGTTTCCAGTACGGCGTGCGGATCTGCCCCGAACCGGATTACTGGGGCGGTTTGAGCGGCTGTACCTATCAAGAAGGAATCTCGTGGGGCAAGTTTGTTCCTCCTGTTGACGGTGGACGGTTTGCCGAAGTGCTCAGCGATGCCACGGTTGTCTGGCCTTTGCTGATGATGGGATTGTTGGAACGGCAGCGGGAGCGGGAGAAGCGACCTTCATGAATAGCTCGCGGCGTGGCATGACGATGGTGGGTTGGGCAACGGCGTGCTGTCTCGCACTGCTCCCGTCTCTGGCCGGGGCCAAGGACGAGTCCGGCCAGGCTGAGAATCGCATGAGGGGTCAGGCCAATGCGCCGGTGACGCTGATCGAGTATTCGGACTTTACCTGCGGCTACTGTTTGAAATTTTTTCGCGAGACCTGGCCGAGAATCCAAGCCCGGTATGTGGATACCGGTAAAGTGAAGTTTCTCTACCGCGACTATCCGCGCGCTGACCAGGGACCCGGTCTCGATGCGGCGTTGGCGGCGCGTTGCGCCGGGGGCCAGGGGAAGTATTGGGCCATGCACGATCGCCT
The DNA here is from genome assembly GCA_030692565.1 of Nitrospira sp. Classification (NCBI taxonomy): domain Bacteria; kingdom Pseudomonadati; phylum Nitrospirota; class Nitrospiria; order Nitrospirales; family Nitrospiraceae; genus Nitrospira; species Nitrospira sp. The sequence goes on along the minus strand of JAUYAO010000032.1, from coordinate 23,746 downwards.
GTTTGCAGAGGGCGGGCGCATCGATCAAGCGGTTATTCTGCGGCATGCCGTCGCCATCGGGTTGACCCAATCCGTGTTTGAGCGCTGTCTCAAGGAAAAATCGCACGTCGCGTCAATTTTTGCAGATCGGGAAGAGGCCAATCGCTGGGGATTTCACGGAACCCCTGGGTTCATTCTTGTGCGGACGGCGAGCGGCCCTACGGAGAAAGAGCCTGCGATCGCGATCCCCGGAGCGTTTCCGTTCGAAATGTTTGCCGAAGAAATCGATCGGCTGCTCGCGAGTACTCCGCATTCACGCGGAGGGACAGAGCGTGAGTCTCTCATTCGACCCGTGCGGTCTGTTGAACGCTCCAGGCCGCTTGTTCGCGATCCACACGTGCCATAACGTAGGAGTAACTATGGCTTCCACGCAATCATTCTGGTCAGTGCCTCAGCATGAGGGGACGGCTGAGTTTTGGGTGTGCATGTCCTGTCTGGGGGAAGTGTTTTACCGAAAAGTGCCGATGCCTGACTGTCCGTCCTGCCACGGGGTATCCACGTATGAAAGCTTTACGTTGGAAGCCGTGCGCGATTGGGGAACGGACGAACTCATTGCTAAGGCTGCGGCTGAACAACAGGCCGCCGAGGCGGATCAGCCTGCCTCCATTCCTGCCTCGTCCTAGAGGGAGATCGCGCGTTTGCAGGAACCACGTCCGTTTCTCGTTCATGGAGTTTGGAAGCGCAGCGCTCTCACGGCTGGCGTGACCAATCCGTTTACGGGACACGTTTTTGCGGAAGTCTGTCAGGCCGGTGAGAGCGATGTTGAAGAGGCTATTGCCTCCTCAGTGGCGGCCGCGCCCGTCATGGCGAAGCTGGCTTCCCATGCCCGCTATAATATTCTGCAGGATATGGCGGCCCTGCTCTATCGCCGCCGGGATGAATTCGCTCAAACGATCACGGCCGAAGCCGGCAAGCCGATTGCCGACGCGAAGCGCGAGGTCAATCGCGCGGTACAGACATTGACGATTGCGGCTGAAGAGGCCAAGCGTATCCCCGGCGAAGTCGTGCCGCTCGATTGGACACCCCAGACCGAATCGTATCTCGGGATGGTTCGCCGGTTTCCGCTGGGTCCGATCGTCGGCATCACGCCATTCAATTTTCCTCTCAATCTGGTCGTGCACAAGGTCGCGCCGGCGCTGGCCGCCGGCAATCCGATCCTCATCAAGCCCGCACCGCAGACCCCGCTGACCTCATTGCTCCTGGGTGAAGTGGCCTTGGAGGCCGGACTCCCTGTCGGTGGGCTGAACGTGGTGCCCTGTGACAATGCGATTGCGGAACGGCTGGTGATTGATCCCCGCTTCAAGTTGCTGAGTTTTACCGGCAGCGCGCCGGTCGGTTGGATGTTGAAAGCCAAGTGCGGCAAGAAGAAGGTGACGCTCGAACTCGGGGGTAATGCCGGCGTGATCATCGAGCCGGACGCCGATCTTGATCTGGCTGCCAAACGGTGTGCCAGCGGCGGGTTTGGCTATGCGGGGCAAACATGCATTTCGGTCCAGCGCATCCTCGTTCATCATTCGGTGGCCGATACGTTTACGACCAAACTGCTGCTGCAAGTCGCCAGGCTGAAAGCCGGTGATCCGACGGATGAGACGACGACCGTTGGTCCGTTGATCGATCCTGCGGCCACGCAGCGCGTCGAGGGATGGATTGAAGAGGCCGTGTCACAAGGAGCCCGGGTGTTGCTCGGTGGAAAGCGCCTGGGAACGGTCTTGGAAGCCACGGTGCTCACGAATGTGAAGCCGGAAATGAAAGTGTCTTGCCAGGAAGTGTTTGGCCCTGTGGTCACGGTGTCGTCCTATCGGCAGTTCAGCGACGCCATTGCGGCGTTGAATCAATCGGACTACGGATTGCAGGCAGGCGTGTTCACGCAGGATATCAATAAGGTCTTTCACGCCTTTCGTCATTTGGAGGTTGGCGCCGTGTTAGCCAACGAGATTCCCACGTTTCGGGCGGATCACATGCCTTATGGGGGCGTAAAGGATTCCGGGTTGGGGAGAGAGGGTGTACGAGCGGCCATTGAGGATATGACTGAGCCGCGGCTGTTGGTCCTGAACCTGAAAGAGCCGGTCTGAGGATCGTAGAAATATTCCTGTGAGGATATTGCGAACCCCGGACAATCTTGGTACAACAGCGGCCCAATACAACGCATTGTCAATGTAGTGCAGTCAGCCTGCGGATAGACAAGGGAGACGACGACGATGGTACCTACACAGATGTTTCTGACGCGAGGAGTGGGAGTTCATAAGGAGAAGCTGGCTTCTTTTGAACAAGCCCTCCGCAGTGCCGGTGTGGCTTACTGCAATCTGGTGACGGTCTCGTCGATCCTTCCGCCAAACTGCAAAATCATCCCACGCAAGCGGGGTGAAAAGCTGCTGAACCCCGGCGAAATCACTTTCTGCGTCATGGCCCGGTCAGAGACCAATGAACGCAACCGTCTCGTGTCCGCATCCATCGGACTCGCCATTCCAACGGATCGTCAGACCTACGGCTATCTCTCCGAGCACCATGCCCACGGCGAAACCGATGAGGAGACCGGCGAATATACCGAAGATCTCGCCGCACAGATGCTGGCTACCACCTTGGGGGTGGAGTTCGATCCGAATATCGCCTGGAAAGAGCGCGAGCAGGTCTTCAAAATGGCCGGACAAATCGTGCGCACATTGAATATCACCCAGTCGGCTGTCGGCAAGCCGGACCGATGGACGACGGTCATTGCCTTGGCCGTTTTTATTCCCGAAGAAAATATCCCCAAGCGCTCTCGCCGCTAATCAGCGTGAGTATGTTGTCCCGCAGCACGCACACCATGCCAGCCTCTATGGTGGAACAGGTATGACACTTCCTGCCGGGTGGGAAGGCCAGGACCACAATTTCCTGGGGATCGATGAACCCTGGTGCCACCCCGAGCAGGCGGGCGTCTATGTCCTGCCGGCTCCGTACGAACACACCTCCAGCTATATTCTCGGATCAGACCGCGGACCTTCCGCCATTCTTGAGGCGTCCGCTCAGGTAGAGTTTTACGATGAGCAGCTCGGATGCGAGCCGTTTCGTGAATGGGGCGGCATCGCGACCGCGACCACGCTCGATCTTCAAGGGCGCGTGGACGGGCCGGCGGTTGACGCGATTCAGTCATTTGTCGCCCCGCATGTCGGGACCGGGCGATTTCTTGTGACCCTCACAGGCGAGCATACAGGCGCGCTCGGGGCAATTCGGGCCCATGCGAAGCGCTACCCCGATCTATGCGTGGTGCAAATCGACGCGCATGGCGATTTGCGCCAGGCCTATGGGGGAAATCCGTTTAGCCACGCGAGCGTGATGGCCCGAGTCGTCGATGATGGACATCGGCTCGTCCAGGTCGGGATTCGCTCAATCTGTCCTGAGGAAATCCAACGGATCAAGACGACCAAGAGCATTGCCACGTTCTTTGCTGCGTCGATTCTCGATCCATCCGGTCCCTATGAGGGGCGGGCGGCACGGTGGGTGCCTGAAGTGGTTGCGGCCTGTACCGGACCTGTGTATCTGACGTTCGATTGCGACGGGCTGGATAGCGCCATTATCCCAGCCCTGGGTACGCCGGAACCAGGCGGACTCGGCTGGTACGATACGTTGCATCTGGTCACGGCGTTGGCCAACGGTCCGGGGATTGTCGGTATGGATATCAGTGAGATCGCTCCGATCGACGGGTTCGTGGCGCCGCAATTTGCCATCGCCCGCTTGATCTATCGCATGCTCGGCCGGATCAAAGCCGGCCGCCGGGTTCATTAAGGCGTTCGCCACGATGACGCGCGACGTTCAGCCCGCGCCTTCTTCTCCCATCCGCATCAATAAGTTTTTTACCGAGCATGGCATTTGTTCCAGGCGCGAGGCGGATCAGCGCGTCGAAGCGGGACGCGTGACCGTCAACGGGGTTGTCGCGACGCTGGGTGACCGGGTGAGTCGGACGGATGTCGTCGCTTGCGACGGGACCGTGATTCCCTGGGGCCAGGCCTTCCTTTACATCAAGTACCACAAACCGGTCGGGGTGACGACGACGAGCGAGTCGCACGTGCCTCGGAATATCATCGACGAAATCGGACATCCCGAGCGGATCTTCCCGATCGGGCGGCTGGATAAGAATTCATCCGGTCTGATTCTGCTGACGAATGACGGAAATATTGTGAACGATATCCTGCGCGTGGAATTCGGCCATGAACGGGAATATGTGGTGGATGTCGATCGACCGTTCGACGAGGCCTTCCTCCGGCAGATGGCAGAGGGGGTGGTTATTCTCGGCAGCAAGACAAGGCCGTGCCGCATGGAGCGCGTGCGGCCCCACCGGTTTCGTATCATCTTGACGGAGGGGCGCAATCGCCAGATCCGGCGGATGTGTCAGGCGTTGGGCTATCGAGTGACGGGGCTACACCGTGTCCGGATCATGCACCTCGGCATTACCGGTTTGGGGGCGGGAAGCTGGAAAGAACTCTCGGCTGACGAACGGGTTGAGCTTCTTCGGGCAGTCGGGCGTCCGCCGGCTTAGCAGGATGCTGAAAAAGTCCGCCAGCGGCGTTCTCGCGTCGTTCAGAGGCTCAACGTACCGAAGCGTACGCCTCGCCTCTTCGCTCGCTGCGGCCTTGCCCGCGGAACGGCGCGTCTCGGCGCGCCGGGGTTGGGTGGGTGAGAACAGTGGTTTTTTTGAGCATCCTGTTAGTGGGTCTCGCTCGGGATAGGCGAAGCGGATGGTTCGCCGAGATGCTCCCGGTCGGTCGTGCGAGCAGGAAGATCCACAGCCGCGTCGATGTCGTCATCGACCGGTTTTCTGCGTTGGCCCAGGAAGAGGTTGAGCAACGCAACAAAGAAACTCCCGCCTACTAACGTCATGCTGCTGGCCTGAATCGTCTTTGTTCCCTCATCGCGCATATCCTTCGCCACATCGGCGACGGTATCCAATAAATGGTCGAGGGCCAAGCTCACCTGAATCATTTTGGGGCCGGCATTGTCGGAGGCATGCTCCTCGGCTTTCCGGCGCAGGGCTTCGCGTTCGGCGGGGGAGTTGGCTGTCCATTCTTGGGTCAGGAGCTGGATGGTGGTGCTGGCTGCGGAGAAGTATTGATCGAGGCTGCGTCGAACGGATTCGATGTCCTCCGGTTCGCTCCGTCCGCTTCGGGAGACGCGCAGGCCAGCCGCCGCGTACCGGTCGATGGCATGTTGAATCTTTGCCCGCTGAACGGGGAGCGATTCTGTAATGCGTTCGAAGTCCTTTTGGCTATCGGCTTCCAGGGCCCGGATGATTGTATTGCGGTAGCGCATCGTATCGGCCGAAATATGCGCGAGGTCGGCCGCGCCGAGCGTGTACTCGGTGTACATGATACGCAAGTCCTGGTCGACTTGGCTGAGGGCCTGCCCGCTGTACCAGCCAAGGCCGGCTATGAGCACACTGATCAGCAGTTGGGCGCCGGTCGGTTTAGGAATAGGCAAGCGATCGAGAAGTCCCACAACAGTGTCCTTGGTTAATCGATGATGATTCGGCGGTCGACGTGAGGCGTCAGGTTGGGATCGTTGGAGACGAAGACGACCGACCAGGGCTCGTCTTTCGAGCAGAGACGCCGGAGAATGGTCTCCCGCATCGTCGGGTGCATGTTGTGAATGATCCCGTCAAATATGAGAATTTGCGGCCGGGCGAGGATGGCGCGCGCGAGGAGTATTCTCATGATATGGGTCGGAGCCAGCACTTTACCGGGTGTCCGCACGTGGGACTTGATGCCTTGCGGTAAGGCGTCGATCTCTTCTTCCAGTTCCGTGAAGCGGAGCGCCCAGCGGACATCGCTGTAGGGCACATAGGACCGGCCTAATACGATGTTTTCTTCGATCGTGCCCTCGAACAGGGTGAGCTGGGAATCGAGCATGAATCCACGACAACGGTTGACGGCTGTGCGATCCAGATGGCGAAGGTCGACGCCGTTGTAACGGATGACGCCATGGGTTGGAGCTTCCAATCCTGCGAGGACGCGGGCGAGAGCCGTTTTCGCGACGGTGGTACTGACATAGATGCCGACCTTTTCGCCCGGCATGACTTCCAGGTCGAAGTTCGAAAAAATGGAAGGGGTTCCAGGATGCGCAACCGCCAGGTCTTTGCAAGTCAGTCGAATCCCGTGAATGGTGGGGTCAGGCAATGGAACGGACAACGTCGCCGATTCCTGGTCTTTGGGGAGCGCAAAGAACTCGTCGAGCTCTATCAACGCGGTCATGAAGTAGTAGACATGCCCCATGCGCTTCACGACGGCGTCAAACCCATTGAGCAGGCCGCCTACGACGACTTCAGCCGCCACCAGTTGTCCGAGGGTCAACTGGCCGATCGAGAGGAGCCAGCCGGCGGTGCCGATGAGACCGCCGTGGACGATCGCCTGCCATCCCACCGAGCTGAGGTATTGACGGGCAATAATTGCGAAGCGCGCCCGCCGGGCATCCACATACTTCTCAATCAACCGGTCGGATTTCTGCATGAGCAGCGGCTGGCTATCGGTTGCCTTGAAATGCAGGAGGTTGTAGGAGATTTCCTGCATCCAGTGGAGCGCGTCGTACTTGGCATGCGAGACGTCGATAGTGGTGCGCACGCCGCCGTGGGAGAGGAGGAAGAAGACAACGGTAAAGCCGACCAGCAACAGCGCATTGAAGAGCAGAAAATACGGATGATAAAAGACCAGAATCGACATTCCGACGGTCCCGCCGACAACGACATTGATCAAGTCGACGAGCAGCACCGACAGGGCGCGCTGCATGAGGACCGTTTCCATGAAGTAGTTCGCGAAGCGGGGCTTGAAGCTCTGATACTGCATGAGCGGCAACTGCTGGGTCATGGCCATCGTGATTCTGGCAAAGACCCGCCGTTCGAGGATTTCCACGGCATAATACTGCAGCGTTTTGAAGACGCCGACGAACGCCAGGGCTGTGACCATAATGCCGGCCAGCGTCACGATGGTAATCGGCTGGATGGCGAACGCGAAGGTGTTGACCAGTTCCTGGACGGTGAGGGGGACGATGAGCGAAAATAATCCGATAGTCAGTGAATAGGAGACGATCAGCCCCAGGATTCGCCGTTCGAGTCTGAACAGGAGTCCCAGGTGCCCCAATAAGGCCCGGAAGAGATTCGGCTGGTTGCTAGAATGGTCCTGCGCCATGTCGCCTTGATCCCCATGTAACGTGGTCGTGCCGATATACGACGAGCGGCCTCAGGAGAGACGCGCCTTCCCTTGACTATGAATCGCCGCCGATGCTGTCACCCTAGCAAATCATCAGCAGAAATACCACGCTCTTACAGACTTAGTCACGAGCCCGGTAGGTGACCGGAATCGCGCTGGGATTGCTTTTGGCCCAGGCGCCGATCGCCCATTGATACAGGGCCTGGGCCTTCTGATAGTCAGCTTTAGCTCGAATGACCTGCGCTTCGGAGTCCACCGAATTGCGCTCGCGAAGATTCACGAAGAGAACGCTGGTGGCGCCCAACCCAAAACGGAATCGCTCTCCTTCTTCGAGGGTCTTGGCAAGACGCAGGGATTGAACAGCGGCCTCCATTCGTTCCTTGGCTCGTTCGATCGCCGAGAGGGCGTTATCGACATCGACGACTACCTGCTGTTCACGGAATTTTTGGACCATGACGAAGCGATCTGCTTTGCCCTGCGCTTCGAGCACTTCGCCGCGGCTCCGACGTTGGAGAATGGGGATTCTGAGTTCAAGGCCAAAGCGGTACCCGAGGCCGAGCACGAATTTCTCCGGATTGCGGGCCGGGGCGGCTTCGGCATCGAGGCTTGGGAGCAGATTGTTTTTCGCCAGTTCCAAGTCGATATTGTTCACTTTCGCTTCGATTCCGATTTCTCTAATTTCAGGCCGTTCGGCTTTTGCTTGAATCTTATGGGCCTTGACGGCGTCAGGCGTCGGAGACAGCATCTGTGCCGGAAAGTCCGGGACCCGGTCGAGGGCGGGCAGCGATGGAACGTTGTTCTCCCACAGGAACATCGACAGTTTGAATTGCTCCTGCTCTACCTGGCGCTGCGCGGCAATGGAGACTTCTCGGCGGCGCTGGACTTCCTGGTTGGCTTCGACCACGTCTAACGGCGCGACGGCTCCGGCCTTGGCCCGCCCCTCCACCTGTTTGAAGCGGTCTTCTGCAACTTTCAACGCTTTGCGCTGGATTTCGACGAAACGGACGGCTGCCACCCAATCCCAGAATTGGGTGGCGGCGGCGAGGAATAAATCCTGCCGGGTTTGTGCAATACGGATATCCGCTCGAGGATCGGCCAGCTCAGACCGCTGCAGTTCGGCATTTTCAGGGTTGATCAGGAGGCCGCGCAGGAGGGGAAAGAACCCGCCGAGAATGACTTGGTTGTTGCCGCCGCCGAACGAGAGATCGGGAATCCTTGCTCCTGAGCCGATCGCCTCACGTATGCCGGCGCTCGCTCTGAACCCCCAGGGGTGCCGAGCTTCGATGAGCGTGTCGTTGTAGCCGACGGTCTGTGTGCCTTTTTGGGGATTTGAACTAGAGATAAAACGTTCAACTTCGGTGTCATTGATGAGGACAGGCTCAAAGGCTCCAAGCGCTTTGAGCATTTGGCCGCGGGCCATCACTTTCTCGGTCCCGGCGCCTTTTAACAACGGGTGTGCGCGATCAATCCAGGCGTGGATCTCGTCCACGCTCAAAGGAATCGCGGGGAGTCCTTTTGCCGAATCTCCATCGGCTGCGGCGGCGTTGAACGGATCGAAGGTGGCAGATAGAAAGAGCGTTCCAAGCACGAGGGCCAACCGTAACACCATCATGGCTACTCCTTTCGCTCTACTTGATTTGAGTGTATGGCCGTCTGCCGTTTCGCGGGCAGACGGCATGAATGGATGTGTGCTGGAGAGGTGATTCAGCAAGAGAACGACGCTGATGGGGGCGGTTACTTCGCACCTCGTCCCGCTTTCGGTAAGAGCGTGTCGATGAGGCTCGGCGGACGCTCTTGGTAATCGGGCGGGAAGAGGTTAAAGCGCCGCCAGAGCTCATACCAGAGCGGGACACGATTGAGGATGACCCAGCCCATGACTTTGGTGCCTTGCCGCACATGGGTTTGCTCCGGCCATGCCCGATCCTCAGGGTCCGGCACCACCCAGAAACGGAAATTGCCCTTGCCATCGTCCACTTGGTCGATAACCTTGATCACGCCAGTATACGTGCCCGCCATCACTTCCGGCCAGGCGGGAAGCGGAATAGCTGGAATGCCATAGAAGAGGATTTTGACTTTGCGCCCGACATTGAGAAGCGGCGCATCAATACCGTCCGCCGTCATCTCCACGGCTTTGTCGAGGCTGTTGGGTGACAGCCGGACGATCTTGTCGCCCTGACGAACCGTTTCGCCTGCTCCTGCTTGAGCCATTTTCACAACTGTTCCATCAATGGGGGCGAGAATCTTGCTGGCAATACGACGTTGCGTGGCATTCGACATGCGGAGGGAGACTTCGGCCAGCTGATCCGCAGCCTTGGCGGCTTCGCCTACGGAGGCATCCCGCGCGGCTTCGGCGTCCAGCAACCGCTGCAATACCTCAGCGCTGATCTGCTCACGACCAAAGCCAAGGGCTTTCATGGACTGCTCGGCGGCTCGTAAATTGGCTTGCGCCCCTTCCAGGTCGGCTTTGCTGCCGATGGCCGATTGGATGGTCAACTCCAGTTCCCGCTGTGAGACGAGGCCTTGCTCAGCCAGTTGTTTGTGGCGATCGACGTTCAGTTCGGCCGTGGACATCGTGATTTTGGCGGATTCAACTTTTTGATAGGCTTCGCGAACTTTGTTCTGGGCTTCGACAACGCGGGCTTGGGCCGATGGAACGGCGGCCTTCACGAGGTTCTGCATTTCTTTGATGCGCTTATCGAGTTGCTCCGCTCGGGAGAGAGCGGCCTTCCGGGTTTGTTCAAGCGCTTTCTTGCGTTGATCGAGGAAGGACAAGAGGTCCGGGGCCATGAAGTTCGGATCGTAATCCTCCAACTCCACGATCAGATCCCCTTGTTTCACGCGGACGCCTTCGAAGACATGCCATTTTTGGATCCGTCCCGTGATCTGGGCTTCGATATCTTGTGGCCGCTCATAGGGCGAATAGGCGGAGAGTTGACCTGTGACGGTAATCGTCTGGGTCCAAGGAACGAAGGCAATGATGAGGAGAAACAGGATGACGAGCTTAATGGCCAGTCGGGAAGAAAACTTCAACCGTTCCGGAATTTGAACCGCTTCCCATGACTGGAGTTTGCTGGATGTGGCAAGGTCATCGATCGAAATCTCGCTCAGGCCGCTGTCCCTCGCGATGAGCGAGCGGACTTTGCTTTTCAGACCTGAACCAAGGCGAGCCACGACGGTGATCTCCTTAGAAAATGGCAGCATGGGAACCGTATACGGCACATCATATGAGAAACACTGGGCCGAGGTCAATTTGAAGCGCAGAACCGGCATACGTGAAGGTGCGTACGGTGAGAGGGTTCACCTTGACCCTTACAGGCAGAATCGCTAAGGTGGCGCTCTGTTTTTCAGGCTGTGGGATGAAGGAAGGAGCGCGCTGGTATGGCTGGAACAGGACGATCATCTCGCCGGGTACGCAAGGCGCAAGGTCCGCTTATCGGGATTCTCGGAGGGAGCAAATCCGATTTTCCAATTCTGGAGAAAGCCGGTGCGCTGCTCTCGGAATTTGAAATTTCCTATGAGCTCTTAGTGGTGTCGGCTCACCGGACCCCGGACCGGCTTTTCGAATATGCCGAGACAGCACCGGGGCGAGGAATCGAAGTCATCATTGCCGGCGCCGGGGGGGCGGCCCATCTTCCGGGCATGTTGGCGGCCAAGACCCATTTGCCGGTCATCGGCGTACCCATTCCCACAGAAAATCTTCGAGGGTTGGATTCGTTGCTGTCCATCGTTCAGATGCCCAAAGGCATTCCTGTGGCGACGGTTGCCATCGGAGGGGCGGAAAATGCCGCGTTGCTGGCTGCTCAAATCCTGGCAGGCCGGTATCCGTGGATTGCCGATCGTGTGAAGGCGTTCCGCAAGTCTCAGACTGAAAGTGTACTCAATTCTCCGGAGGCTCAGGGAACCAGTGTGGGTAGTCTCCAGGCGGATCGGATGAGTCAGCGGTCGTGACTATGGAGCCCCTCGGACCCGGTGCGACCCTCGGGGTATTGGGTGGCGGGCAGCTCGGCGCCATGTTCACGCGGGCGGCACGGCAGCTTGGCTATCAGGTCGCCGTCTGGGATCCGGATTCCGATGCGCCGGCGCATGGACTCGCGAGCCGGGCTTTCTCTGCTGCCTTTTCAGATCCTGCTGTCTACCGGGAATTCAGCCAGCTGGTGTCTGCCGTCACGTTCGAATGGGAAAATGTGCCGGCTTCGCTCTGTGACCAGCTGAGCCGGATCTGTCCCGTCCGTCCATCTGGGGCCGTGCTTCGAGTCATCCAAGATCGGATCGATCAAAAACAATTCTTGCAGGCGCAGGGACTTCCTGTTCCGTCGTTTTCGGTGGTGACGAATCCCGCTGAGCTTGCCGGGGTCGTTCAAGTTTTCGGATGTGCCGTGATCTGCAAAACCGCGACCGCGGGGTACGATGGGAAGGGCCAGTGGACGATCAGGCAGCCGGCGGACATTGCGGAGGTGGAGACGGCACTTCGGGCAATGGTGCCGGCCGGTGCGCGATGGATCGTCGAGTCCATGGTGGACTATGTGCGGGAGCTATCGGTGCTGGTCGTTCGGAGCGCGAATGGGGAGCACCGTCTGTATCCGGTCGTTGAAAACCGGCATGAGGCCGGGATTCTTCGGATGACGGTGGCTCCGGCGGTGGTCTCTTCCGAGGTTATGACGCAGGCGAAGGAGTTGGCGCTTCAAGCCGTGGAAGCGCTCGGTGGTATCGGGGTATTTTGCGTAGAACTGTTTCAGCTTCACGGGGATCGTCTTCTGATCAACGAAATCGCCCCGCGTCCGCATAATTCCGGACACTACACGTTGGACGCCTGCACCGTGTCCCAATTCGAGCAGCAGGTGCGGGCATTGTGCGGACTGCCGCTGGGAGAAGTCCGACTGTTGTGTCCTGCCGCGATGGTGAACCTGATTGGCCATGACGTTGAGAAGATCACGAGCGCTAAGGGATGCAAAGACCTCCTGACGATTCCAGGTGCCGAACTCCATCTGTACGGGAAGCGCACGGTGAGACCAGGCCGCAAAATGGGGCATGTCACTTTCCTTGCAGAGTCGGGCGACGAGGCGACGGGCCGCGCCAGCCGGTTCATGAAGTGCCTTGCGCTGTAAGTAGGGGTGAGAATCGGTACCCTCCGACAGGCCGGATCGGCTCGAGTTAGCGACTCGCCCGCAGGCCCATCGGTGCCTCACCAATGGCGCACAATCGATAGACTCTCTTGTGAATTCCCTGGCAACCGTTCGATTTTGTATGTGCCGTAGGGTGCATTCCTCTGGCTGAGTCACGGAAAGGCCTCTGGATTACCATGCCAATCGACAGTTTCTGATCTCCGACCAGGGGTACAGAAGTTGCTGTGCTTACGCGTGGTCTATCGGGAGGACGATCCTGTGAATACTACGGCGGCAACAGCTTCGGCTCCAGCCAACAGTCGATTTCACCAATTTCTCACGCATCCCCGCTCACGGCTGATTCTGCTGCAATGTCTGGTGAGCGTGATCCTGTCCTACGAGCTGCTTTTCGGCACGGAGTCGGTCATCAGCCGGCTGAAAAGCGAGGGGATGGTCGTCGGAATATGGGCATTCGTGGGAATGCTTGTCTTGTTGCCGAGTGCCTGGTTCGAGTTAGCCTGGGTCAATGGCGCGCTCGTGGCCGTTGATACGGTGCTGGTGACAGGGACGATCTATCTGTCAGGGAACGCGCGCCCGGATCTCTATACCGCATACTTTGTCTTGATGCTGGTGGCGGCCTCGGTGCGGCGCTTGAGCCATATGATGGGGCTATGCCTCCTCCTCTGTGCCGGGTACGCCGCATTGTTGTATGAGGGTATTGTCCACAGTGAAACCGTGGCGGTTGGCCATTTGCTTGGCGTGCCGGTGCTCCTGGTGATGGCGGTCTTCTATGGGTTGGCGTTGGAAGCCGTCACGGTTGTCCAAGAAGAGAAGTCGACGTTGCTGAAGGATGTCGAATCCTTGAAGCGCACGGAAGAGCAACTGGCGGCGAGCAAGGTACAATTGGAGGCCCGCATTGCCGGATTGAACAAGGACCTGACGCAGTCTCAGGACAAGCTGCAGCAGGGGCTGGCGGTGCGACAAGGGTTAGAGCGTCGATTGCGCGAGGCGCAGAAGATGGAGGCCGTCGGACGGATGGCGGCCGGGATCGCCAAGGAGTTCGGCGAGTTGTTCTCGGTGATCGGGAAGCAGACCGGTGTACTGTTGGCCCAGTTGCCGACCAACGATCCGCTGCGAGCTGCGACCGACGAAATATTTAAGACCGGTGAGAAAGCGGCCGCATTGACGGCTCAATTGATCGCGCTCAATTTGGAAGATACGCAGGTCCGTCAGGTGCTGTCGGTCAAGACGGTCTTGGCGGATCTTCGGAGTGCCATCAGGAATTTGCTCCCGGCGCAGATCGACCTTGCGATCCAGCAAGACGAATCCCCGATCTATGCAGAGGTCGATCGTGAAGGGCTGGAAAAGGTGCTGTTTCAGCTGGTGGTCAATGCGCGGGATGCCATGCCGAGCGGCGGACGACTGGTGATTGAAGCGCGCTCGGGTGCAGGCTTGCCCGGCGCCGCTCATGCCAGCGGGGTCGGTAAAAAGCCCTCCCACGACGTACTGGTTCAGATCAGCGACACGGGGACGGGGATGAATCTGGACACGCAGGCGAGGATGTTCGAGCCGTTTTTTTCGACAAAAGAAACCAATGTGGGACTCGGACTGACGGCGGTTTACGGGATCGTCAAGCAGAACGGGGGGATGGTTGAGGTGGACAGCCGGCCAGGGCAAGGGACGGTGGTTCGGGTCTGGCTGCCGGGTGCCCGGGTTGCCAATGCGCAGGAGGAGCCGATTCCCAAGTCGATGCTGGCCAAGGGGGATGAGACGATCCTCCTGGTTGAGGAAGATGAGATCAGCCGCAAACTGGTCGGCTCGATGCTGGCCCGATACAAATACCGTGTGCTGGAGGCAGCGTCTTCCGTTGAAGCATTGATGCTCACCCAGCGGTACCAAGGTATTGTGCATTTGACGGTGAGCCCCTTGGTCATGCCCGAGATCGGGGGGCGGGAATTGGCTCGCCGGCTTCTCAATCATCAGCCCACGATGAAAGCGCTGTTTGTGTCGAGCTATGACGATCAGACGATCGCGCATCATCGGATCAATCGACGATTTGTACTTCAGCAGCCCTATCGACAAGTCGGATTGGTGGAGAAAGTCAGAGAAATGCTCGACGCCGCCTAGCATTCGGGGCCATCAATAACGCCCTGAGTGCTCCGGCGCGAAGAAATGCACGTCCCGCTCTTTGAAGATCCCTACCAGGGCCATGCCTGCCACGAATCCCCCAATGTGAGCGAAGAAGGCGATCCCTCCACCGTGGGATCCCAGTGACAGTCCTCCGCTGTATAGCTGCCCCAAAAACCAAAACCCCAAGACGATGACGGCCGGTACAGAGGTGGTTCCAAAGAAAGGGGGCGGGATCAGCACCAGTACGCGGGCTCTGGGATAGAGCAGGAGATAGGCCCCCAGAATCGCGGAAATGGCGCCGCTGGCGCCGACCATAGGGATCTGAGAGGACGGGTCGGTGAATGCGTGGCTAAGGGCTGCCAGGACTCCGCAGAGCACATAAAAGATGGCAAACTTGAGATGACCCATCGCATCTTCGATATTGTTGCCGAAGATCCAGAGATAGAGCATGTTACCGAGCAAATGCATCCAGCCGCCGTGGAGGAACATGCTCGTGATCAGGGTCAGTGTTGCGGGAATGGAGGCGATGTCGCGTGGAAGTGCCGCATGACTAAAGATAACTGCAGGTATGGCCCCATACTGAAAGGCAAAGGCTTCGCCGGGTCTGTCAGGTAGTGTGAACTGATAGGCAAACACCACGGCGCAGACCGCAATGATGGCTATCGTCACGATCGGTGGGCGCTCAGTCGGATTGTCGTCGCGCAGGGGGAGCATAGGGCCCGCTAGGGCGTTCGGCGACGATCAATGATGGGACGGGGCAGATCCGGGTTTGAGGGAAGCGTTCCATCGGCATTCAGAGGCACAGAAAATCCGGCTGCGTGGGTATGGCCCCCGCCGCCAAAAGAAGCCGCAATGCTTCCCACATCGGTGCCGTCTTCACGGGATCGCATACTGAAGTAGCGACGGTTATCCCGGTCGTGCCAGATCAGGCAGAACGGATGGTCCGGCGAGAGGCGTTCCCCGATCTGACTAGTGAGGATGGCGCTCTGGACGGCCGGGATGACGGCGCCTTGAAACTCGACCATCACGGCCTGAGCGGCGAGCTTCCCGACGAGTTCCTGTTCGTATCGAAGGATCGCCGTCCCCTCTTGTTCCAATTCTGGCTGGCTGAATCGATTCCATCGTTGGAAGTCGAATGGATAGGATGCAATGGCGGCGTTGATTTCTCGGCTGCCCGGTAACGCCCAATTCCAGAGATCCTTGTCTTGGATATATTGCAGCAGCCAAGGAGCCGAAGTGCCGTGCGCCCATTCCCATCCCAAGACCGCGCCTGACTTCTTCATGTCAAAGTAGGCGTAGGGAAGGCCGGCGAGGGATTGTTCGGCGGTGATGTGGTGATCGAGGATCAGCAGGTTCTTTGTTTCAGCGGCCATCGTTTCGAGAATCGGGCGTGAGTAGCTGAAGTCGACGATCACCACGTGCTGGTCTTTGATATCTGCGGGAGGAGGATTCCCGTGCTTGACGGGAATAAATCGCGCCGCGGGATATTGTTTCCAAATGGCCCAGGCTGCGCCAAATCCATCCGCACAGTCTGCATGATAGAGGACGGCGCTCGGGGGAGTACTGAACTGGCGGCTGCGTGGCGAATCACTCATAGTAATTCGCCACAATACCATGCGTACGGGGGTGGACTAAAGGGGCGGTTGAAACGCCTGTCGTACTCGTCAAAGACTATTCACATAGTCGATGAGCTGGCGAAGTCGTCCGGCGCTCCGACGGTTGAAGGGGAAGACCAGCCGAGGGAGCTTCGCAAGAGCGGGTTCGTCGAGTTCCTCTTCAAGAGCCGCCCGCAGTTCAAACTGCCCTTCGGAAAGTAGATCGCTGAACTGCGTCTGGATCTGTTCGAGATGTTTTTCAGAAATGGGGGAGTTTAGCCGCATTGCCATCAGTCGCCCGACGAATCGGATGGAATGGTACCGGCGATAGAATTTCGCGATTTCTTCTACGGCGGCTTCCGCGGAGTTCACAATCTTAAACAGGCTAAGGTCTTCCTCATTGATCAGCCGTCGTTTCAGGAGTTGTTTTACGATGAACGCGGACCAGTCGTCCCAATAATCGCAGCCGGGTGCCTGGAGGCAGACAATTGGCTGCGGGTCGCTCTTGCCGGTTTGCGCCAGCGTCATGATTTCAAAGCCTTCGTCGTGGGTGCCGAAGCCTCCCGGGAACAGGACGATGGCACTCGCTTCCTTTTGGAACATCAGTTTGCGGGTGAAAAAATACTTGAACGTAATGAGCTTGGGATCATTGGCGATGGTCGAATTCGCGCCTTGCTCGAAGGGGAGCATGATGTTGACCCCGAAACTGTTTTCACGCCCGGCACCTTCCTGTGAGGCGCGCATGATCCCGTCTGCGCCGCCCGTAATGACCATGTAGCCGGCTTTCACCACTTGTTCTGCAAACTGGTGGGCCAACTGATAGTTGGGGTCATCGGAGGGCGTGCGCGCGGAGCCAAAGATGCTGACCTTTCGCCGATCGCGGTAGCCGTTGAACACGGCAAAAGCATGGCGCAGTTCCTTGACCGCGCGATTGATGATCTTCAGATCTAAGAGGTCCAGATGCGAGTCATGCAGCTTTAAAAAGCCGGTCAGGAGCTCCTTCATCAGTGCTGCCTGAAGATCGTCTTCAGGGCTATCCAGGAGAGCGCGAATTTGGGTCAGAATCTCATCGTTGGAAAGTATCGTGCGTGGGCGGTTTTGCGTGGATTTCATAGGGGAGTCCATAAATAACCTGTGAGGGTGAGCAAGAATGATTCAGAAAAATTTTACCAGCCGCGGTTCTCGCGGTCAAAGAAGATCGCAACTTGTGTTACGTCTTACGATAAATCGGTTGATTTAGGTGAATTCTGAAGAACCCAAGCCTTGATGCGGGATTGATCGGCTGGAGAGAGTCCGGTGAATTGGACATCGACACTTGGGCTTCCCACCGTTCCGGTTCTTCCGGACTCGTAGACCGGGTCATAGTCCTCGAGGATCGTTCCGGTCACGGTCAGAGGGGCTGTCAGATCAGGAAGGGCGAATTTGAGGAAGACGCGTGTGCCGGGTAATAAGAGGGTCGCGGTCTGGACCATGGCGCCTACATGGCTGAGCTGCACGATGACGGCCTGGTGTTGAGCGCCTGGTGAGTTGGAATCCATGACGCCAATCGTCGCCGGGACGCGGGTATGACAGCGCTTGGGGGATAAGACGAGATCCCGTGCGGTCAACACTCCGACCGGTTGTTCCTGTTTGGTGACGATGAGAATGGGGGCACCCGAAGACATCATCAGTGTCGTGGCCTCATCCGCCGCGCGGTCGTATTCAATAAAATGCACCGGGTGAGACATGATCGCTCGAACTTCGATATCGTCCGGGGTGAGGCCCAGAGCGACCACTTTCTTTACAATGTCTGAAGGCGTCATCAAGCCGAAGTGCAGATCCGTGTCTTTCACCAGCAGGCAGGGCATCTGTTCGCGTTCCAAGAGAGTGGCCGCTTCAGTCACGGAAATATCACCGGGAATTTGAACGACACCTGGAGTCATCATGTGTGCGACCACTGTTAGTTTGGGGTTCGGTGTTTTCTGTTGTTGATTGTTTGGGCTTACCATCGCATCGCCAGGGTGTTCAGGGTGACCGGCGCATGTCCTGGCTGCAGCGGTGTATGGGAAGTATAGCAGACGGATCCGAGTTCCCCCGTCTCCGCCAACGCCTTGTCATACAACAGTTTATCGGCATACACTGAACGCGATTGGTGCTGGGGATGTTGCTGGAGTGAAGGGGTGGGTGGATGACCCTGTCGCGCGAAGTGTGCCATAGTTTTCAAGACCGAGTGGCCCGGATCCCGGTTCATGGGCTCGGGCTGTCGGTGGATGTCTATTCGCCGGACCTTCTTAGCTTGCTCGCCGACCTGACGCGTCGTCAAGTCCTTCCGATGTACTTGGAGGTGTTTCATGCGACATCCAGTGCGCTGGCCGCTGTTCGTGATCAGACCGATGTGCCGCTTCCCTATCATGGAGAAGGCCTCTGGGTGACGCAACCGGGAGCTGAGTCTGATCCGTTGTTTCAAGGCGAAGCACGGGTGCTCGCGTCCCATCTTGCTCTGCTTCGGAGCGCCTGGTCGAATCATGAATGTGCGACGAAGCATATTGCCGGCTACTCGTTCGGGACCTATCTCCCTCCACTCTATACTGCGTCGAGTGCCGACGTAGTGGCCAAGAACATCAACATGGTCCAGGCGATTTTTGATCAACGAGCCGCGTTGCCAGGCGGCGGGTCTCCGCTCTTTCTTCTGGAGATGCCGCCCTTGACGTTTTTTGTCGCCGGCACCCTTTCGATTCCGGCCTACTTTCGCCGCGTTACCGACCAAGCCGCCTGCGGGCTGGTGCTGGATATCGGACATCTATGGACCGTCTATCGCTACTCTGGAGCCTGGCGGGCCCAGTCCCTATCGCAATTCGTCGACGAATTCCTGCGCGAGTTTCCGGTCGAGCGGGTCGTGGAGATCCATGTCGCGGGGTTAGCCGTGCATGAATCTCTGGTCGGCGAGGCGGATGTCGTGAGCGGCGCGGATCCGGATCTGCTCCCGCGATGGACGGACGCCCATGCCGCACCGATTCCCCCGGTGTTGTTCGAGATGTTGGATCAGATTATTCGTGGCGGTCGATTGGAGCATTTGAGAGGAATGGCGCTCGAAGTTGATACGAAACCCAGTGATCTCATTGCTGACGAGTTGGCATGGTTTTTAGAGCGATACAGGAACGTATTTCATCAGGCTCGGCCGCTCGGCTTGGCCGACGGTGCGCCTCTTCCTTCGCCAGTTCCAGCACAATTCTTCACAGAAACCGACTCAGTATCGAAGGTAGAGTCTCTGACCGAGGCCTATGAGCAGTATGCGCAGGTGGTGTCGAGTCGCGCAGAGCCGGTTGGGCCGAACTGGATGGCGCCAACGGCCAGTGCAGATGAGCTCGATTGGTATCGAGCAAAATATCTGCCCTACGAAATTCTGCACTGGGGGGGCGATATCGAAGCCATGTTTCCTGAAACCTGTCGGGGGTTGGCCGGGAGACAGGTCGTTCTTGAGGGTTTTGTGTCCTACTGGTTTCGTTTCCCGCATCCGGTGAGGCGATCCTATGATTTCTTCGACGTAAAGATTGATCGGTTTGTGGAATTCGTGAGTGAACACGCTTCGGATCTGAAGGCGCTGGTACAACGGGAAGCCACCGAACTGCGGCTGGCCTATCAGGCTGCCAACGAAGGGCCGCTGCAGTCGACGGGGACGCACCTATGAACTTCTGGTCGACATTACCCCATCCGATTATGGGCCTTTCCCCGATGGATGGAGTGACGGATGCGACGTTCCGTCGAGTCATCGCTCAGCATGGCCGGCCCGATGTGACCTTTACCGAGTTCACGCACGTTCATGATGTCTGCCGGGGGCCGGAGTTCCTGCTAAACACGTTAGCCTACAGTGAGTTGGAGCGGCCGGTCGTTGCCCAGCTCTACGGCAAAGATCCGGCGTTGTTCTACCAGGCCACGCACGCAGCCTGTGAATTAGGATTCGATGGGATCGACATTAATATGGGCTGCCCGTCGAAGAACGTGGCGTCATCCGGGTCGGGCGCGGGCCTGATCAGGACGCCGGATGTCGCCCGTGCGATCATGCAAGCCACTAATCGTGCGATTCATGATTGGGCGAACGGACAGACATTGGAGCAGGTCGGGTTTAAACCTGCCAGGATTGCGGCGATTCAGGCGATGAATGCCGGACGCCAGCGTGCAGCCCAGGTTCAGCGGCGCGTGTTGCCGCTGTCAGTAAAGACGCGGCTGGGTTACGACTCCGTGATTGTGGAAGACTGGGTATCGCATCTGATTCATGAAAAGCCTGTCGCGATCACTCTGCACGGACGCACCCTCCAGCAAATGTATCGCGGCGAAGCGGATTGGTCGGCGATTGCTCGGGCCGTCCAGCTCGTGGAAGGGACCGGAATTTTGCTATTGGGGAACGGTGATGTCCAAAACCTCAATGAGGTGGTGAGTCGCGTGCGATCCACGCAAGTGGATGGGGTGCTTGTCGGGCGGGCTGTGCTGGGGGTGCCGTGGTTTTTTCGCGCCAAAGAGCAGGCCCGTGCGTTGACAAAGGCGGATGCGTCAGACGCGTCCATTCAAGACCAGCCCATAGCGCTTGATGCGCGTTTCGCCCTGATGCTCGACCATGCGCGGCAGTTCCAGGCGATCTGCGGTCCGGGGCAATTTCATCGCATGCGGAAGCACCTGGGCTGGTATTGCAAAGGCTTCCCGCATGCCGCGGCATTGCGGGGACAGATGTTTCGCGTGTCTTCTGCGGAGGATGTGGAGGCCATGATCGCCCGCTATCACGCGAATCAGATCGTCGACGGTCCGGCCACGGGTCCCGGGTCCGGCGATGACTTGTCGGATGAGGCTGCGACGCTCGTGTCACGATGCAGTTGATTCTCGCCTCCACCTCGCCTCGCCGCCGCGAAATCCTCGCGCTGCTCGGTGTTCCATTCGAGGTCATTGCCCCGGATTTTGAAGAAGTGCCTCAGCCAGGATGGTCTCCAAGGCAGCAGGTTGAGCATTTTGCCTGTGAGAAGGCGCGGTCGATCGCGATCGCGCGACCGGCCTCGCTGGTGCTCGGTAGCGATACCGTGATTGAACTCGACGGGCGGATGCTGGGTAAGCCGGCAGATCTGGCCGATGCGCGCGCGATGCTGACGAGATTGGCGGGGCGGCCGCATGAGGTGCATACGGCCGTGGCCCTCTGTCGGCAGATCCCTCGGTATGAAGCGGTTGCGATCGAGACTGCCACGGTGCAGATGAAAGCCTTTGACGAAGCCGCCATCGAGCGATACCTGGCGACGCAAGAGCCGATGGGAAAGGCCGGCGCCTATTCCATTCAGGGTATAGGCGGTGAGCTCATCGAGGCGATCTGTGGCGATTTTCTTGGCATTGTCGGGTTGCCCTTGCGGACCGTGGCGACCTTGCTGGCCGGCGCAGGCCTGCCTGCTCCGGTCGATGTCGATGCGCTGTATCGCGACAAGCCGTATCCGAACTGGGCACGGTTTGCGCACGATTGAAATGACCTGGCGCTTCCCCTACAATGCGCCATTCTTTTCTTGGCTTTATCTTCAGGGAGGCGGTTATGGAGCGCAGAACCCATCGGTGTCAAGGAATGGTGGCGGTGTCGAGTCTCTTGGGAATTCTGGTGTTGGTCGGACCTCAGACGGCGTCGGCCATTGACGTGAAGCTGTCCGTGGACGACGCGCAGAAGGCTCTGGAGGCCGGCCGTATTCCGATGGACAAAGCCAATTCTCCTGAAGACGTCAAGAAGGTTCTGCAGCAAGCGTCCTTAGCCACCCGGGTCGGATCAGATCCTGAGAAAGACCCCTGTGGCGCCAGCGCCATCCTTCGCACCAAGCGGTTCCGGCTCGAAGCCTTTGGGCGGCAGGAAGCGGCGGAATCTAAGAAGCGGAAGACGGATGTTCGTATGCCCGACGAGTTCATTAAGAAAGTTATGGATATGCCTAACATGGAAGTGGAAGCGCAGCTCTGTGGCGATGATGAGTACTTTGCTGATGGGGCCGTCATTGAGATGCGTCAAGGATCAAAGAAGATTAAGCCAATTGATATCGGGAAAGCTGAACGTGGCAGGAAGAATGAAGGCGGTGGTCCGGCCTTCCGTGCTCGCTTCACCGCACTTTTTGCATATGAACAATTTGATCCAAACGCTGCATCAGTATTTATTATCAATCTTCAGGATGGGAAAGAAGAGAAAGTTACAGCCGACTTCTCCAAAGTTCGGTAAGGTCTTAATCCAAAAGAGATCGGTCGCTCATTGAGTCGCAGCGGGTGTGCATCGTGCTCAGTCCGCTGTTCTGTTTTGAGTTCACTTCACGATTTGAGTTAACCTGCCTTTGTCCCCCGTGCTTCCTTTGACTTTCTTCGATGTAATTGCAGGCAATTTCAGGTCTTCGTGGCGAGGAACCTCGCACTGTCTCATGCCAGTCAGTGTGATACGTCTGGTTTAGTCGAGAAAGTGGAATCGGCTGATGCCAAGAATCATTGCGCACATCGACATGGATGCGTTCTATGCCGCGATTGAGGAGCGGGATACGCCGGCGTTTCGAGGGCGTCCTCTGGCGGTGGGGGCCGATCCGGCGCAGGGTCAGGGGCGCGGAGTCGTGTCGACGGCCAATTACCAAGCGCGCGAGTACGGGATTTACTCAGCCACGCCGATTTCCACAGCGTGGCGCCTCTCTGAAGCAGCGCGGCGAAAAGGGTTGCCCCCGGTCATCTTCGTCTCCGTCGATATGTGCAAGTACGCGAGGGTATCCGAAGCGGTGATGGCTATCGCTCGTCGCGCGATTCCTGTGCTTGAGCAGGCGAGCATCGATGAGGCGTATGGGGATCTATCCGGCACCGGTTCTTTCGAGGCTGCGGCGGAGTTATGCCGCTCGATCAAGGGAGCGATTCTCGCCGAAGAACGACTGACGGCATCGGTCGGGATCGGGCCTAATAAAATGATCGCGAAGATCGCGTCAGGCGTTCAGAAGCCGGATGGGTTTACGGTGGTCACTGAGGCTGAGGCGGAAGCGTTTCTTGCGCCGCTGTCGGTTCGGGCGATTCCGGGAATCGGGCCGAAGACCGAATCGATGCTGGCCGCGCAGCAGATCCGTGTCGTCGCAGAGCTGAAGCGGCTCAGCCTGGCTGACATGGACGCGCGGTTCGGGAAGCGGGGGCTGGAATGGTATGCCAAGATCCGCGCGCAAGATGACTCGCCGGTGGAGGAGCATGGCGAGCCGAAATCGATCAGTGAACAAGAGACCTTTGATGAGGATACGCTGGACTCACAGGTTCTCGTGGAGCGACTATCCCAGTTACGTGACGGCGTGTTTGCGCGACTGGCGCAGGAGGGATTCGACGCCTGTCGGACGGTCGCCATAATTGTGCGGTTTGCAGATTTCACCACGGTCACCAGGGCCCATACCTTTGCCGATCCGGTACAGGATGGGCCGGCGGTGCGTCGCGAACTGCTGAAGCTGCTGCTCCCGTTTTTCGATCGCCGGGAGAATCCGCGACGTCAACGGATCCGGCTCTTAGGCGTGCGGGTGGAAAAGCTGCAGTGAGTAGCAGAGATGGCCGTGACGGGATAACGAGAAGGTGTTCGGGGCTAGGAGCCTGTCCGACATTGATCTGAGCACAGCCTGCTCTTCCTCGCGGATCCAGACTTCGCACGGCGCACACGGATGATCCTTGGCGGTTGGTGGCACCGCTGGGCGGTCCGCTTTGCCTGCTGGCTTCTGCCCAATGC
>JAUYAO010000031.1 GCA_030692565.1 Nitrospira sp. | reverse complement strand
ACCAGCTCCTGCACGGACGGAGGGAGCAGTACCGGCTGATCGACGTCCCAGGATTTGAATGTTTTAGCCATGCCGCCTAGAAACCACAATGCCCGCTGCCTGTCCAGTCCAAAATGCACATTACTCGGACAGGCTCCTAGGTCTGTATAAACAGCTCTTCGAGCGGGTTAACGGGTTATCGTATTGGTCCTACTGGTGGTCGCTGGAACATTGGGTCGATCCGTCAGGGACGCCGATCCGTGTGGATGGGCTCAGGATGGTCGAACGGGAGTGGCCAGCCCAGGTCACGGCACAGTGGGACGAGTCTGTCCCAGCAGTGGGCGAGCAAGCTCGTAAGCGGAAGAACATTCTGACGCCCATCGCTACCACCTATCGGGAGTGGTACAACCAACCGGTCCGATTCGCCAGCTTCATCCCGCCTGGGCGATACTCTCGCGCGCACCCGCGAGAGACACAGCTTCACTATCTGGCTGAACTCACCGGTGCCATTGTCCGGCGCGTGAAACTTATGGAGGACACCGACTCTCTGTTTGAGATAGAACTCGCCTTTCGCAGCAGCAAGACAGGGGAGTCAACTCGCCTCATTCTCGGTGGGCTCAATTGGGCCACGATTCCGGTGGCGTCCCCAGAGCAGTACGACCGTGGCTGGCAGGTTCCTCTTGGCATCGGCAACCCCAGCTTCTTTGAGTCGTATGAGCAGGTCGTGGCAAGTCCTCCGATCCAACGCACGTTCTATGGGTTCCATCTCGACGCACAAAACCACTGGCTCGACCATCACGCCATCGGCGTGGATGGCCCTCTCTTTCACTGGGATGCCGATGGTCCCTCCCTTTTGCACTTGTATCTGTTGAGCTATGAACGCCATACACTTCTGAACCATGTCATCCTCGTGATTCCCCAGCGATCATGAGGCCCATCGATGCTGCCGTAACTCAAGTGGATTGCGTTGGGATCGTGCTTGTCCTCCTCTGATCGTAGCGATGCTCCATTGGGCATGGTTCACCCCACCGGAGACCACCCTCTGCCAGCTCTTCACTGAATCATGAGTCAAGGACATGCCCGGTAAATGCTCAGCCTGTACGCCAACTTAGGAGACTCTGGCTGAATTGTGGGAATCCTGCTCCATAAAAGACGCCGCCCTTCCCGGTCTTCCTCCCGTTGTGCTTTGTGAATTGGCTCACAGATTCAAATTGGGAATTGAGTTACCGTGAAGCCACGACGAGAGAACAGCCCCCACTAACAGACCGATCTAAGACAGACCAGATGCCCGGCCTCAGTCTGCCAATCGAAGGGAGCCTCATGAAGGAAATACCGTGTGCAGGAGAACATTCGGGCACGTGCGGGACGGCACAGCCGACACCACCATCTCATCAGGGCTCGGTGCCCGACGAATCAGCGAGCGGGCCGCGTTCTGGCAAATTCATCATCGCCGCAGTGATCGGGCTCGCCATCGGCGCATTCTTCTGGTTTGACCTGGATGCGTATCTCACGCTGGAAACTGTGAAGGCAAACCGTGACCGGCTCTTAGCCTTTACTGACGAACATCGCGCCGCCGCCGTGGCGAGCTTCATCGTCACCTACAGTCTGGTGACCGGCTTGTCTCTTCCCGGCGCCACGATTCTGACCCTCATGGGAGGATTTCTGTTCGGGAGCCTGTTGGGAACAGTCTTCGTCAATCTCGGGGCGACCAGCGGGGCCACGCTCGCGTTCTTGACGGCACGATATCTATTACGTGGATGGGTCGAGCAGAGGTTCGGCCAGAGGCTGGGACCGATTCAAGAGGGGTTTGCAAAGAACGCCTTCAGCTACCTCGTGACGCTCCGGCTTGTTCCGTTGTTTCCCTTCTTCCTGGTCAATCTGGTGTCGGGCTTGACCCGGGTCCGCCTCGGTACCTATGTGCTCGCGACAGCCCTGGGCATTGTGCCCGGCAGCTTCGTCTATGCCTACGCTGGGCGTCAATTGGGCACGATCAATTCACTCAAGGAAATCGCCTCGCCCAACGTGATCCTGGCGTTCACCTTGTTGGGACTACTCGCCCTGGTGCCGATGCTGTATCGGCGATTCGCCGGCAAACCGGCGGAACCGGCGACTCACACAGAGGCTCCCTCTCACCCGTGAACGAGACTCGATGCCCCCTCATCAACCGAAAGGACCCCGCCCATGAGCGCGCCTGAAAAGACTGTTCCTTCCAATGTGATGCTACCAGACGATGAACATAATCAACGATTGATCAACTACGTCCATCCGCCTAATTGGGTGAACCCGACTCCGACCGGTCAATATAACCTGGTGGTTATTGGAGGCGGAACGGCCGGACTCGTGACGGCGGCTATCGCGGCCGGCCTAGGCGCAAAAGTCGCGCTGATCGAACGGCACCTCATGGGCGGCGACTGCTTGAACGTCGGCTGTGTGCCCTCCAAAGCGTTGATCCGGGCCTCGCGCGCCTGGGCCGATATTCGTCGAGGCGAGGAGTTCGGCCTCCACGTCTCCGGTGCGGCGAAAGAGGATTTTTCCGCCGTCATGACGCGCATGAGGGCACTGCGCGCCCAACTCAGCCGGACGGATTCGGCTCAGCGGTTTACCGGTTTGGGCGTCGATGTGTACTTGGGACAGGCGCACTTCACCGATGCACGAACGGTTCAGGTCGGCAATGCGACGCTGGAGTTTGCAAAGGCCGCCATCTGCACCGGCGCACGAGCCTCCGCACCACCTATCCCAGGGTTACAGGAGGCGGGCTATCTGACCAACGAAACGATCTTCTCGTTAACCGAACATCCGGCGAGGCTGGCGATCATTGGAGCAGGGCCCATCGGCTGTGAGCTGGCACAAGCATTCGCCCGGTTTGGCAGTCAGGTGTACCTCATTGAGGCTATGCACGGGATCATGCCAAACGAAGACCGCGATGCGGCAGAGATTGTCGAGCAGGTCATGATTCGCGAGGGTGTGACCCTGTACTGCTGCGGCAAGGAGTTGACCATCCAGAAGACGGAGGCCGGCAAGCGGCTGATGGGTGGATCGCATGGTCAGGCGTACGATATCACGGTCGACGAAATTCTCGTGGGTGCCGGTCGTACGCCGAACGTGGACGGTCTTGGATTGGAGGCCGCCGGCGTCGAATATGACAAGACGGGCGTCACGGTCACCGACCAACTCCGCACGACCAATCCGAATATCTATGCGGCCGGCGATATATGTTCACGCTATAAGTTCACGCATGCGGCGGACGCCATGGCTCAGGTCGTGATTCAGAACGCCCTCTTTCCCCATCCCTTCGGACTCGGGACCGCACAGGTCAGTTCGCTGGTCATTCCCTGGGCGACGTACACCGATCCGGAGATCGCCCATGTGGGTCTGTACGAAGCCGAGGCGAAGGACAAGGGGTACAAGGTGGAGACGTTCACGCATCGCTTGGACGAGGTGGATCGGGCCGTGCTCGACGGTGAAGCTGAAGGTTTTGCGAAGGTCCATGTCGAGGCGGGGACGGATCGCATTCTGGGGGCCACGATCGTCGCTGCCCATGCCGGCGATCTGATCAATGAGTTCACCCTCGCGATGAAAGCCAGACTGGGCTTGAAGACCCTGGCGTCGACAATCCATCCGTATCCCACGCAAGGAGAAGTCGTGAAGAAAGTGGCCAACGCCCGGCGCAAGACCACCTTCACCGCACGGCAGAAGAGCATCCTGAGCAAGTGGTATGCATGGACGAGGAAATAATTTCCGGTTCTGGATCGGTACATCTGACACATTCACGCTAAAGGATACAGGGCATGACACCACGCAATTATTTCTTGATCGTCAGCATTGCGCTTTTTCCCCTCGTCGAAGCCAACCTCGGCGACCCGACCCGGCTGCAAGCTGACTCCCCAGCAAGAGTAGAGATCGGCACGTTTTCTTCGGCAACCCCTGACGGCCCTTGGCCCAACGGCTGGAAGCCGCTCACATTTCCGAAGATTCCTCAGCACACGACGTACCGTCTCGTGAAAGACGGCGACCGCGTCGCCGTCAAAGCAGCCAGTCAGGCCTCCTCTTCGGGACTGACGAAAGAAATCCTGATCGATCCGAAGGAATATCCGATCATTCAATGGCAGTGGAAGGTGTCGAATGTCTTGAAAGGCGGCGATGTGGCCAAGAAAGAAGGGGATGATTATCCCGCCCGCATCTATGTCACCTTTCAATACGACAGTCAGAAGGTCGGCCTCTTCGGCAAGGCGAAGTATGAAGCGGCTAAGCTGATCTATGGCCAATATCCGCCGCTGGGCGCCATCAACTATATCTGGGAAAGCCGTGCGCCGGTGGGGACCGCGGTACCGAACCCCTACACGGATCAGGTGCAGATGATCGTGGTCGACAGCGGCTCGACCAAGCTCAATACCTGGGTTACCGAAGAACGCAATGTCTATGAAGACTATAAGCGGGCATTCGGCCAAGACCCGCCGATGATTTCCGGCGTGGCGATTATGACGGATACCGACAACACGGGGGAGTCAGCCGAGGCCTATTACGGAGATATTGCGTTCAAGAAGAGGTTGGAGTAGTTGGCGCAGAGACCGAGTGGACGTTGAGCCATCAGGGAGACAGCACATCCGGCCTCGGGTCCGAGACGAATCCCTCTCGATTGGGCATCTTCACAGCAGGAAGGGTCTGCGCATCGATCGCGGCGTCGGCGGGGATGATGCCGTTTTGGTGCAGGAGCCAGGCAACGACAGCATAGACCTCATCGGGCGTCAGGGATTGCGGCGCGTTCAACGGCATGGCACGATGGACATAATCATACAACGTCGTGGCATAGGGCCAGAAGCTGCCGATGGTTTTGATCGGTTTGTCAGTGGTCAGTGAGCCCTGGCCGCCGACCAGTTGACTCTGTGGCCCTTCGACCCCGGTCGGCCCATGGCAGGCGGCGCACTTGTTTGCGTAGATGGCTGCCCCTTGCTGCACGGTCCCTCGACCAGTCGGCAATCCTGCTCCGGTTGGATCGATGTCGATGTTCCAGGCTGCGCTCTCCGCTGCGGTTGCCGACCGGCCAAAGCCGTATCGCAGCGGCTCTTCTGCGATCCCGACTCCACCGAGAAGGACAACTAATCCCCCGGCTGACAGCACGAGAGTGGCTGCCTTACACCTGGACATTCGTCACCTTCCCATCTGCGGCCACCTTCCAACTCTGAATCGCATTGTAATGGTATGAAGAATGAATTCCTCGGGCTGCGACGAGCGCGACCCTCGCTGGCTGGACATAGCCGCTGTCATCGATGCAACGGCTTTGCAGGATCGTTTCCCCTCCGTTCCATTGCCATCCGAACCGGAAGCGTGTGTGGCACTGTGGAAGCACTGGTCCTTGTATGTGTGCCGGTCGCCATGTCCGCCCGCCGTCGATGCTCACTTCGACCGTTTTCACCAAACCGCGCCCGCTCCAGGCGAGACCACGAATCTCGATGAAGCCCGGCTCGATCTGCTGGCCTCCTGACGGCGTCGTAATCACCGACTTGGCTTCCATGACGAAGGTAAATTGCCGGGCGGTGCCGTCCGGCATCAGATCGGTATAGCGAGACGTTTCCTCGCGGGTCATGAAGGGTGCCGTGCCGAGCTTAAGCCGCCTGAGCCATTTGATACAGGTGTTGCCTTCCCAGCCGGGAATCACCAGGCGGAGTGGGTAGCCCTGTTCCGGCCTCAACGCTTCGCCATTCTGGGCATAACAGAGCAGCGCATCTTTCAACACTTCAGCCAGCGGCAGGCTGCGCGTCATGGCGGCGGCATCGCTGCCCTCGGCCAGCACCCAGGCAGCCTCCTGTTTGATGCCGGCTTCAGCCAACACCGTCGCGAGCAGCACGCCCGTCCATTCGCTGGTGCTCATGAGCCCATGCGTCTCTTGGACCGTCTTCCCCGTCTGACCCTTCCATTCTTTTCCGGAATTGCCGGAGCATTCGATGAACAGCATGCGTGTCACGGAGGGAAAGCGCGTGAGATCCGCCATCGAAAAGACCAGCGGTCGTTCGACCAGTCCATGAATCAACAGCCGGTGGCGATCGGTATCGATGGCCGGCACGCCGTTGTGGTGGCGCTCGAAGTGCAGTGCGGAGGGGGTGATGATGCCGTGCAACGATTGGTGCGGCGTCAGCGAATGGGTCGCCGTCGTCAGGCGTTGGGCGGTTTCTCCCAGTGCGCGAGTGCCATAAGGACTGGGAATGCGGCCTGGGACTCGTGTGGGATCGGTGTCGTTCTGTTCTGCTGCCGGCAGCAGTGATGGAGCGATCAAGCCAGCGGCAGTAACGCCCATCGCGGAGACCGCGCTGGCCAGCCATGCGCGGCGATCGACGTGTTTCTGCTCAGGTGCTTCTTGCTCCGAGGAAATAGGCTTTTCTTGATCGGGTGATCGCATGCTGGCTTTCCCTCGCACCCAACCACCTGCTCAAGCGGTACATTCGCATGGCCGTTTTGAGCAATGAGTTGGGCAACATTGCGCACAAGCCCAAGCTAGCAAAAACTTGGCAAAAGACGCGCAACCGCTCCAGATTTCGATTGCATGTGCACTTCGCCGCTCTGTTCAAGAGCGGCTGTGGCCATCCGCTGGATGATCTTCGGAAAGTCGCGGTCGGCCTGGAAAGCCAACAGCGGCAGGATTACCGGCGCAAGTAGTTTGCTCTTTGGCATCAATTCCCACCACACCATGACCTGAGAGCCGACAGTCGATGGTGTCACTTGCCATCCACCGCTCATCGTTCTTGCCGGGAAAGGAAAATCATGCGCCTCTGAAAGAAAACGCACCGCGAAGCTACGACCGGGGTTGAATTCAGTGCATTCCTCGGACCATTGCTTGCCCGCGTAATCCTCGCATACGCGGACAGCCCCAATGCTTGGCGCTTTTCCGTCTATGACAAGGGAGTGTTTCAAGGACGGCATGTAGTTCTTGATGTCGCCGATGCTGCCTACGATCTGCCACATCTTTTCAGCAGGCGCATTGGTTTCAACGATAATGCAATGACGATACTCGCGACTCCCCTTCGGTCTATGAGCCCAGCCAATGGCCCAAAGCTGCCACATTCCAAACGCGGCTACGATCCCTGCGACGACAAGAGCCAAGGCTCTACCAACTGGCGACAATAGGTCAGGAAAGGTGAACACCAGCATGGCGGTGCCCACTACCCATGAGAAATCAGCGAGGCTTGCAAGTAGCGCACGCCATGTGGCCAAACGAGGTCGTGTTGCTTGATAGAGCAACTCGGCAGCGAAGAAAATCAGACCGATGCCAATGGCTTGAAGGATTTGGGGGGCCTGTATTCCAAGCCACTCGCCTACCAGCGCAGGTCGGAAAAGCATAAATGACGCGGATGTAAGCGAAAAGGCAGCGTTCGCCGCCAGTGCCCAACGAAGTGGCAAGACTGCTTTCATAATGACCCCCTTTAGATGAACGGACAGCGAACGGCGATGTTCGCCACCCGATGTATTGGTTTTGCGCCCCAGCCGCTTCGCGGCCCAAGGCACTTGGGTTGAGTCTGTCCATGGGCCCCTGAGCGAATCACCGTCGTCTCATCAGTCAGTGTGCCCTCAATGGCTGGGCTAAGCAAGAGACTCGAAATCAAAGCAGTGCTCAGCCCTAGGATTCATCTCACGCGTTGTGAAAAACAGGTTGTTTGGGTATAGCCGCATTAGTCGGGCTCATTGTGTGCCTTCGTCGATAGAAGCGATCCAAGAGGGCGTCCACCGAAATTAGTCCCGGTCCGTGCAGGACGAAATAGAGAAAGAGAATGCCCCAATAGAACGCCTCTTGCAGCGCCGCTTCAGATAGCTGCCCATACGAGAGCGCGGCGACGATATTCAGTCCGAAGAGCGAGAGGGCTGCCCATCGCCCGGCCAGGCCGATCGCCAGCAGGAATGAGCCGCCGAGTTCAACCGCCGTCGACAGATAGGCCGCAACCTCAGGCGGCAAGACCGGCACATCGTAGACCATGGTGAAGAGCATCACCGTGGACATCCAACTGGAGAGCTTGACCATGCCGCCTTTCCAAAAAATGTTTGCCAGATACAGGCGCACGGACAGGTCGAACAGCGGAGTCAGCGCTTCTAGGCCATGGACCAGCCATAGATACAGAGGCACGGCGCAATCAGCGGCGCGTTTCAGGAGACCGGCGGGGTGCGTCATAAGCCCTCCTTCACGGAAATTCCAGCAATCGCCTGCAAGTTCAGCAGAGTGGTCATCAGCCGGGTAAAATCGAAACCGGACTCGGCCTCTCGCGCGAACCGTTCGATCGACGCCACGCTAGCTCCCTGCGACAGGGCTTCCAGCAGGTGGTAATCCAACCAGTTCAACGGGGTGACCCGCACCTGGCCCTCACTGCGTGTCACAATGACGCCGGTCTCCTCCTCAGGAAGCGGCAAGTCGATCACCTCGTCCGGCGATATGTCCGGTTGGAGCGCCTGCCAGACGCGATGGACCGGAAGGGAAAAGGACAGGAAGCGCGCGGTCTGATGGAACTGGATGGTGACGAGCGAGGGATCCGCCGAGACCATGGCCTGGAGCCGGTCTGTCGGAAGAGGCGCCGAATCCGCCGCCTGATACATCTCGTGACAGGCCCATTCGAGCCGTGCCAGCTCTGGGAGGAGCGGCGGGGCCTCGAGCTGTTCCAGCCAGGCCGGGAGGTGGCGCCCATAGGGAAACAGATCGCCGCAGGTCGAGGGATAGTGTTTGATGTATCCGCGCGCGAGCACACTGAAAGAGCCATCGCCGACCAGTCGATGCAACACCGGATAGGTGATTCTCAGCACCTGTACAAAGTTATTCCGAATCAATCGTCGGTAGAGCGTCACGCTGCGCAGGGCCGATCCGTTCGCCGCCATCACGGCCGTGGCCGCAGCGTGCTTCCCTTCAATGATGGATTCGGCAAAGGCCTGTTGCAGATCACACAGCTTCGGCATGGCAACCTCCAAGAATGGCGTCAGCCTGGGCGGCTTGTTCCACTAACACGGAAAGCGGCGGGAGATTGGTATCCCATTCAATCAACGTCGGGCGCGGGCCGAAGTGGCGGATCGCCCACCCATACAAGCCCCAGACTTCCGGATACACGGGCTGGCCATGGGTATCGATCAGCAGGCGTCCGAAGCGATCGAAGCCTGCCAAATGAATTTCCTGCACAGCCTGGGCTGGAATCGCGCGCAGAAATTCCAGCGGGTCCAGGCCGAAGTTGATGGCATTGACATAGACATTGTTCAGATCGAGCAGAATCCCGCAGCCGGTTCTCTTGACTGTCTCGGCCATGAAGGAGCTTTCTGGAATCGGAGAATCTTGCCAGGTCAGATAGCGGGTAATATTTTCGATGAGCATCGGACGCTTCAAGAATGTCTGGACTTCGTCGATTCTGGCGCAGACATGATCTAAACTTTCCGCGGTATAGGGAAGCGGCAAGAGATCGTTGAAGAAGCGGCCGCCGACGGAACTCCAGGACAGATGCTCCGACACAAAAGCCGGCTCGAAGCGATCGAACAAGACTTTCAGTTTCTGGAGGTGGGCATGGTCGATTGGATCGGTGGAGCCTAACGACAGGCCGACTCCGTGAAAGCTGAGAGGATACTGGCCTCTGAGCCGTTCAAGGATACGAAGCGGCGCGCCGCCCTCGCCGAAATAATTCTCCGGATGGGTTTCCATCCAGGCCACCGGCGGCGGGCTGTCCAGGATCTCGCGAAAATGATGCGACCGCAGTCCGATCCCGGCTTGTGCCGGGATCGGGGCGGGATGTTGTAGAGACATCGCGTGTGGTCCTACATCTTCTTCATCATCATCTCTTTCATCTTCGCCAGATCGTCTTTCGTAATGGGCAACACGGTGCCTTTGGCGATCTTGGGGCACAACCCCTTCGGCAGGAACACATAGGAATCGGCCTCATTGTCGGTCTTGGACTGGCCCACACACGAATGGAGGCTGGTCTTGACCGCGCAGTCGTTCATGCCTGCCTTGGCGACGCCGCCACAGGCTTCCCAGCCGGCAGGCATTTCGGCCATCTTCGGAGCGGCATTCGCGGCCTGGGCGCCGGCAAAACTCAGAGCCACCAGCAAGGCGGAATGGATCATGGCGTTCTTCTTCGTCGTTGCGTTCATAGGATGCTCCTTTGTTAGTTTCAATGCTATTGGGAATGACACTCGATACCGAACATGCGCAGTTCTGGACGAAGTCAGTTCGGCTACATACGATCCTCCTTTCAGTGCGGCGAGAGATGTGTCCTGAAGCTACTCATTGTCTCGATAGGCTACTACCGATGCGGCCTGGCCGCTGTGAGGCAGCTTACAGTTGGCAATCCGCATCCAGGCTCCGCCCATGCCTCGCTGCGAGTGGTACGGAGAAGCCGCCGGCCGTTTATCCCAGAAGCCAGTAGGCCGCTCCACCGACCATCGCCATCACCATCATGACGAGCATCATCTTTTCATGCCCGCACATTCCGTGTTTCTGTGTGCATCCCTGCATGCTGCACATCATCGACATGGGCTGCCCCTCCTTTGTGATAGTGGTAGATGGGTTGATGCACTTTCGTCCATTGAAAGCGCATGGACATATCTAGATTTAGAGATATGTTAGTGCACAACATGCCATTAGCCACATGAAGGGTCTGTGAGCTGCCTTACAGTTGAAAAAATGAATCGAGAGATGACGGAGGGAGGATTAGCTGGGACCATCGAGTGAGCCCAGTCGGATGTGACTTTTATTAGCCGAAGGTGGGGATGGGAAATGGGATCCGGGGTCCGGCCCTTTTACCTCCTTCGCCTAGAACAACATGGTCTCAGGGCCTCTTCCTCTGGCCGCTTCCATGCTTGCCGGATTGCGGGCTAGTCGCGCTTCCTTGATCGCACCTCGATTAATGGCCTGGCGGACGTCCGCCAGGCCATTGCTTGCCTCACTCACGCTATCTTCACAGGCCGATGTCGGATAGAGAAGGGTGGCTCTCGGGACGAGGGCCCAGCGGCCAGCGGTATTGGCGTTCCTCCTCTTTAATGGGAAGGTCATTGATGCTTGCGATGCGCCGGCGCATGAGACCGGTTTCGTCGAACTCCCAGTTTTCGTTGCCGTAGGAACGGATCCAATTCCCGGAATGGTCGTGCCACTCATAGGCAAAGCGTACGGCCATGCGTGTTTCGTGGAAGGTCCACAGTTCCTTGATCAGCCGGTAGTCCAGCTCCTTTGCCCATTTGCGTCGAAGGAATTCAACGATCGCCTCACGACCGGACAGGAATTCCTCGCGGTTCCGCCATGAACTGTCGGCGCTGTAGGCCAGCGACACG
This sequence comes from Nitrospira sp., assembly GCA_030692565.1. Taxonomy (NCBI): domain Bacteria; kingdom Pseudomonadati; phylum Nitrospirota; class Nitrospiria; order Nitrospirales; family Nitrospiraceae; genus Nitrospira; species Nitrospira sp. The sequence continues at coordinate 132,665 of JAUYAO010000031.1, read as the reverse complement.
CTCTCGGGGTCTCGGCTGTTCCAGGCGTCCTCGGCCATACGGACTTTCTGGACCGCGGTCTCCCAGGTGAAGGGAGGAAGAGGAGGACGGCTACTATGTGTTGACGACATGATGTGCTCCTACAGTGCACACACGGTCTGGTCTTGCGTGCTTGCTACGAGATCTCCAGACACCGTGGCCAGCAGTTGATAATGGCCCAGCCCCAGTTCCTTGCCATAGGCCTTGCCCACGAGCACGTCCTGGACGTGCTGATGGTCCCAGGCGCGAAAGTAAGACCGGCCCTCTTTCAACCCGTCGAAGTCATGACCCTCCAGTGCCTTAATCACGGCCCGCATTTCCGTTGTCCCAGCCCGTTGGATCGCCTCCAGGATTTGCGTCATCGCCGCATACCCGTGATAGCAACGGGATGTGGGCGTGTGATGGTACTTGTCGATCACGCCCTGAATGAACCGTCGCGAGCTCTCGGACTTGACCTTCGGGTCCCAGATCAACCCCCAGATCCCCGCGTTGTTGGCATACCCGAGCGGGCGGCCGATCTGCTCGCCGCCGATCATTCCGCCCACTCCGATCTGTTCCTTGGCCAGCCCCGCCGCTGTATAGGCCTTCAGCGCATGAACGAGATCCCAGCCGTAGAGATTCAGGATGACGGCGCCGGGTTTCGCAGTTTTGGCTTGAGCCAGCGCGGTCGTGAAGTCGGTGGTTCCGAAGGGCATGCTGACCGAACCGAGCACTTCGCCACCCTCGGCCAGGAGGGCTTCGGCCATGGCCTGCTCCGCCGCCCGGCCGTCCACTGTATCCGCCGTGATCATGAACCAGCGATTCCCGTAGGTCTTTACGAGATGGGGCGTGACGGCTCTGGACAACATCCTGGCACTCGGCATGAAGACGAAGGTGTGCGAGTTGCACCCCGGACCCGTCAACTCCGGCACATGCGCGCCGGTCACCATGAATAGCTTGTTCTCCTTCTTGGCCAGGTCAGAAACGGCGAGCGCGACCTCTCCATTGAAGGTGCCCATGAGGACATCCACGCGGTCTTCCTTGATGAACTTTGTGGCGGCTTTCAATGCGGTCTGGACGTTCGAGGCGTCGTCGGCTTCCAAGATCGCCACCGGACGCCCCAGTACCCCGCCGCTCTTATTGAAGAGATCCACGGCCACGTTAGCCCCATGTACATCGTGAATCGAGGAGGTTTTATAAGGGCTGGACAGCGGGTCGAGGATGCCGATCTTGATCGGTTCGCCCGCGTATGCGACGCCTGTTCCGGATGACAGTCTCAACACCTGCGCGGCCAGATTGCCGAACGTCAGCGTGCCGCCGGTCGCCGCCACCAATTGCAAAAAGCGTCTGCGAGAAATCGTATCCATGGCTCACCTCTCCTGTTGTGATGCGCGGTTGTGTGCGCATGCCGGAACCTGTGTACGCCAGCCCGCTCGGATAACAAGCGGGCTGTCTCGCCGGAGCCGGTTATTTGTTATGGGCGCGCAGTTGCGCCTCGAGTTCGGCAATCCGCTTTCGCAGCGGTTCTGCCAGCTCTTCGACCTCGCCAATCGCGTAGCGGGGCGTGATGTATTTCGGGCAGTTCCAGTCGAAGGAGACGACATCGATAAAGACCAGGCGCTCCACGCTCGACCGCATCTTCGAATCGGCGATCTGCGCGACGAGTTCCGGATGGACACGGGCGTCCTCGACACGGGCATGACCAAGAAGTTTCAGCCGGGCGCGGTTCTTGTAGTCCATGAGAAACAGCGCGACGCGGTCGTTCACGGAGACGTTGCCGGTCGTGAGCAATTGCCGATTTCCCTTGTAATCGGCGAACGCCAGAGTCGTTTCGTCGATGACTCGCAAAAAACCCTGAGGCCCTCCGCGATGCTGAATGTAGGGCCATCCGCTTTCGCTGATAGACCCCAGGTAGAAGCTGTCTCGCGCCGCAATGAATTCGGCCTCGGCCTGGCCAAGCGGGTCCCGTTCGGGTGCGCCGGTGATCGTGCCCGTGGTTCCGTAGTACTGTTTCTGCGCGCGGTACACCGAATCTGTAAATGTCAGATCGAGATATTTCGTTGCCATCGGTTTTCCCTCGCAGGCCGTCAGCCCCCCTGGCGGCCAGGAGTCCGCTCCCAGCCGCCACAATGAGCGCGGCTCAAAATACGATCGTCTGCCATCCGTCCGCCACATACCGGCGTAGGCTCAAGAGGCCCGACGTTCCGGTCAGGGCGTTGTCTTTCTTCAGTGGCACGCCGCACGCTTCCACGCCGTCTTTGGCCCCAAAGACATCCGCGCATCCGCAGGAGGCGCCCTGCACGACGTCGCGAACCGAATTATAGAGCCCGTTGGCCGGATGCGAGAGCTTGGTCAGTTCGGCCGGCCACCGTGTGCCGGCGCCGTTGAACACCACGGCGACCTCATCCCCCTTCTGTTTGCTTTCAGATGCGAGCGCCAGCGCGTTAAAGACTCGCCCGAGCGCTTCCTCCGAACCGCTCTTCGGATCGGACATGATAATGATGGCTGTTTTCATAGGTCCTCCTTGGTTAGAGATCGTGAGACTATTGGTACGAATCATTACTTGAGCGCCGAGAGAGTCTTGACCGTCTGAGCGGTGCTCCACACGTCACTCGCGATCAAGCGGAAGTTCACGAAGGCCGCTTCGTAGCCGTCGAATCCCGGCAGCTTCGCAGCGGCCGTGGCGTCAGTCACCACGACGACTTCGAATCCCTGTTCCAGCAGTTCGCGCAGATGTGACTCTGTGCAGAGATTCGCCGACATGCCGGCCAGAATCACCTGGCTGATATCGGCCTTGCGCAACTGTAAGATGAGATCGTTCGACTCGGGGCCGAAGACCTTGTGCGGGCTCGTGACCACTGTCCGGCCATCCTCGATATACGGCTTGTACCGATCGAGCCAATCGGCACCTGACCCGGTGAAGCCCTCTTGCGTCAACGCGCCCTTGCGATCGAACATGCCGATGTTGTGCATCAGCACTTCGAGCGCCCCGCCGAACTTCCACTGATGGTCGTGCTGGTAGTAATAGTGCGGGCTGACGAAAACCGGCACACCGGCTGATTTCGCAGCCTTGAAGAGACTGTCAATATTCTCGACCGTGTTGTTCTCCTGCACACTCTGGCCGACCACGCCCCAGGCCACTCCCTTGGGGCTGAGGAAGTCGTTTTGTGGATCGGTGACGACCACAGCGACGCGGCCCTTCTTGGGCGTTAGACCGGGACGAGGGATCGGCGCATCCTCTCGTGGTCCGGCGTAGTGCGATACGGTCGGTTTTGGGTCCTGTGCGTACAAGGGCGATGTCAGGGGCAGGCTGGCAACGACGGCGGTGAGTGACGCGATGAGTGAACGAATGAATAGGGTCATGATGGTGTCCTTTCTTATGAGTTACTGAGGGTGTATGTCCTGAAGCGCCATAGGCCTTCCGCCTCTAGCCACAGGCGCAAGAAGATGCTGCGCACCCGCGCGTGAGCGTCACCTCCGGAAAATCGATGACGGTTTCTGCGATATGGTTGACGTAGTTGCTGAAGGTGTTCAGCGCCACATGGGCGACGGTTTCGACGATGTCACCGTCGGTCAGCCCGGCATTGCGTGCCTGTTCAAGCCCTGTTGCGCCGAGCTCCCCGCGCTGCACGACGATGTTACGTGCCAGCTTGAGAATGGCATCGGTTCGCGGATCGGCCGCATTGGCCTGCCGGGCATCGACGAGGTCCTGCTGGGCCAATCCCAGCTTGCCGGCGATGAACGTATGGGCGCTGAGGCAGTAGGCGCATTGATTGGTCTCGGCGACGGCAAGCGCAATCTGTTCGCGGACCTTCGGGCTCAAACTTCCGTCCGCAAGAGCCGCACTGAAGTTGAGGTAGCTCTTGAGCGCAGCCGGTGCGTTGCCCAAGACTCGAAAGAGATTCGGGACCACACCTAACTTTTTCTGGACGCCCTCAAAGAGCGCCTTTGCCGGTCCGGTGGTGGTCTGGGGATCGAGATGTGCGATGCGATTCATACGTTCCTCCTTTGTGAGTGGATCTGATTTTTTGCCGTCTCGTTCGATGACCATCGATAGAGCAGATGGCGTGCCTGATCGGAGAGGCGTAATAAGACATTGAAAAGACAATGATTAAAGTTATTTTTCTCGTTGGGCAGTAGCAACGACTATTCGTAGATTACGATTAGTCGTTGAATGTGTGCACGAAATCTCGTAGCCTGTACGCATCAATGGACCCCCGCAAACTCCCACAAGTGATGGTCTCCACTGCTCAACAACGCGGACTTGATGCGGTGCTGCGCACGATTACCGACGGCATTGCACAGTGTCCGAACACCGTTCTGACTCGTATCTGGCTCGCTGAGTCGGATTCGCTCTGCGAGGTGTGTCGAAGTCGGAACGATACCTCCGACATCACCCGGTCCTTGCACCTCGTGGCGAGCGCCGGCGTCCCGCACGATCCGCAGGCTGATTACGGCCGCCTGGACGGCGCCTTTCATCGGTTTCCCATGGGAGAGCGAAAAATTGGGCGTGTGGTTTCGACCGGCGAGCCTCTCCGGCTGGCTGGGCTTCACGGTGATGAGGAATGGATCGCTGATCCTGTCTGGTTCGCGCACGAGGGAGTTCGGACCTTCGCGGCGCAGCCCTTGATCTTCCGGGATGATGTACTCGGAGTGCTGGGGCTCTTTGACCGCGGCCTGCTCGACGAAGAAGCCTTCGAGTGGCTTCGCATATTCGCCGATTACGCGGCGGTCAGCATCGTGAACGCTCGAGCATTCGATGAGATCAGCCTGCTGCGGACCCGGCTGGAAGAGGAGAACCTCTACCTGCGTGAGGAGGTCACGGCGGCCCTTGGGATGGGAGAATTCGTCGGAGAGAGCCAGGCGCTCCAGCACGTCCTCCGTCAAGTTCAGCTGGTTGCGCCAACCGATGCGGCGGTGTTGATTACCGGTGAGAGCGGCACGGGCAAGGAGCTTGTGGCCCGCGCGACCCATGATCGGAGCCCGCGCAAAGACCGGCCCTTGATCAAGGTGAATTGCAGTGCCGTGCCTGACGCCTTGTTCGAGAGTGAGTTCTTCGGCCACGTGAAAGGCGCCTTCACCGGCGCACTCGCCGATCGACCGGGACGTTTCGAAATGGCTGATCGCGGGACGCTCTTTCTCGACGAAATCGGGGAAGTCCCGCTGTCGATGCAGGCGAAGCTGCTACGGGTGCTCCAGGAGGGCGAATTCGAGCGCGTCGGCGATCTGCGCACCCGACCGGTGGATGTACGGATCGTCGCGGCGACCAATCGCGACCTGAAACGCGAGATTGAAGCCGGCCGTTTTCGAGAAGATCTCTACTATCGTCTCAGCGTGTTCCCGGTCCACATCCCGCCGCTCCGTGAACGCCGTGAGGACATCCCGAAGCTTGCGCTGCATTTCATCGCTCAGAGCGCCCAACGCATGAATCGCCGAGTCCCACGCGTCACACAGGCGGTGCTGAGCCAGCTGGCGGCTCACGACTGGCCGGGTAATGTGCGCGAGCTGCAAAACGTCGTGGAGCGTGCCGTCATCCTTTCTCAAGGCAGCGCTCTCCGCATTCCCCTTCAATCCTCGCCCGCGCGCAGCGTCCCATCACCCCTTCCCCCCCCGGCAGCACGGCTGGCTACTCGGGAAGATTTGAAACGCCAGGAGCGGGAGAACATCATGCAGGCCTTGCGGCTTACAAAGGGCAAGATCTTTGGCTCAGATGGTGCGGCTGTCTTACTCGGCATGAAGCCGACGACCCTCGCGTCACGCATCAAAGCGCTGGGCATCAAGAAGAGCAAGCTGGATTCTTAATTGCACAATTCCATCGCCGCTTGCCAGCATGCCCTGGAAGGCGCAGCCGTCTCATTCACTGAGGCGTCTGTCAGCGGTCGAATCTATTTCCTTCTGCAGCTTGTCGAGGTCGTCCAGAATACGGATGAATTTCCTGCCGAACGGCGTAACCACATACTCCACGCGGGGAGGGATTTCGTTGTACGCGATACGCTCGATGATGCCGAACGCTACGTTCTTGCGAAGACATTCGTTGAGCACTTTCGTCGTCAGGCCCTCCACGTTGCGAACCATCTCCCCCGGCCGTTTAATACCGTTGGCCAGGAGTTGATAGACCGTCAGCGACCATTTACACCCATAAATGGTCTCCACCATTCGAGCGCTCTGTTCTGGGGCGGATCGCCGGGACAATATTTTCGCCTGTCTTCCCATCAAGATGGACCGCTTAGTGCCTACTGAACCATCTGGTACCTGCTTTGATTCGGCATGAGTGCGTCATAGACTGCCCTTACACATGGTGCTCGCTCTTTTAACGTAAGGAGGTGATCTCATGCAACGCGCGAATCAGCCACTCGCCCTGATTGTCGGCGGTTCCAGCGGAATAGGCCTCGCCACCGCACGGCTCTTGCTCGCTCGGGACGTCCCCACGGTGATTGTGGGCCGTTCATCGGAAAAGCTGGAGACGGCACAACGCGAACTGTCTTCGCTTGGCACAGTTGAAACGCTTCAAGCCAGCTTGTACGAACCGGATGGCATCCAACGCATCGTAGCGTTTGCAGCGGACCATCGCCGCCACATCACGTACTTGGTGAATGCCGCGGGCTACTTTAAGCCCACGCCATTTCTTGACCATACGCTCCAAAACTATGACACCTATCTGGATCTCAACCGAGCCCTCTTTTTCATTTCACAGGCCGTCGCAAAGAACATGGCCGCGAATGGTGGCGGCTCCATCGTGCATATCGGATCGATGTGGGCGAAACAGGCCATCAAAGCGACCCCTTCCTCTGCGTATTCCATGGCGAAGGCCGGGCTGCATGCTCTCACGCAGCATATGGCGATGGAGCTGGCCGGCCGCAACATTCGGGTCAACGCCGTGTCGCCGGCGGTGGTCAAGACGCCCATTTATCACGCCTTCATTGATCCGCAGGACATGGACGAGACACTCGCCACGTTCAATAGCTTTCATCCGATCGGCCGTATTGGCTCGGCGGAAGACGTGGCAAACGCCATAAACTTCTTGCTCAGCGATGACGCCCAATGGGTAACGGGGGCTATTTGGGATGTCGATGGCGGTGTCATGGCGGGCCGGAACTAGCCAATCGACTCCGATCGGCATTCGCGAGGACGTGCGCGGCCGCCGGCGTAAAGTGCGACGACATACTATAGGACATCATGGGAGGGGCCCGCGTCTTCACAGGCGCAGGCCCCTCCTTCATTCGTGCCGGACTTGAGCAGATGAAAGGCTGTGTCAGGCAACCGTAGCTGCCTGTGACGTCCACGCTTGCGCCACAAACTGAGAGTCAAGCGGGGTATGGGCGATGTGGTTCACGTAGTTACTCAGGGTCTTGAGCGCCACGATGGTAAGTACATCCAACACATGCCGCTCAGTGTAGCCTGCCGCTGCACATTGCGTAAGCTCCGCCTCTGGCACCCATCCTCGGTGGTGCAGGACGGAGACAACCAATAGGCGCAGTGCATTAAGCTTCGCGTCGGAAAGGTCGCGCTGCTCCCGCAGTTCTGCGAGAAGCTGCTCAGGCATATGGACCATCTGCGCCACCGTGGAATGGGCCCCCATGCAGTAGGTACCGCCATTGGCGGCACTGACTGTCAACGTCACGATCTGCTGCTCAACTGGCGTGAGCGCACTCTGTTCCAGCGCTTTATTGATCCCCGCATAGGCTTGTACCGCCGACGGCGATTCGGCCAGCACACCATATAAATTTGGCACAAACCCGTATTTCTTCGCGGTGGCGTCGAGTGTCGCCCGCGACGCTTCCGGAGCCGTGTCTTTCGTGTGGATCTGAAATTTCATGATAATAATCCTCCCTCCTGATATGAACTTCGGTTACTTCCCTTGTGCGGCCATCTTCTTCAGCCCTTCGGTCGTGACAGGTGTTCCGCCGACGCCCCACTGACCTGACGGGACGTCCTCAATAATCACCCAGGTCACGGGCCGCAACCCTTCTCCTTCGACCGAGACGATCGCATCCGTCACCTTTTGAATCAGCTCCTGCTTTTGCTCTGTGCTGAGGAAACCACTGAGGCCTTTTAATTGCGCGAGTGGCATACATTCATCCCATTTTCCGGTGGATTCCTTGCTCTGGATCGATGTGGCACAACAAGTTGAAATAGCTCTCTGTCTACTATCGGCTTGCCTACGCGTGACCATATTGGTGATCACGCCGTGACTTATACCGCTACGAGGCGCTGCATGCGAGGTCTCCTGAGCGTCATTGGCTCGACCGCGCCGGTCGAGCGCGATCGGTTCGCGAGAATGACCGTGTCCACCAAATCTCCACAGAGCAGGCAGCGATAGCCGGTCGCACAGAGGTCGCTGTTCATCCCCTGAAGATCATAGATCCGCTCGCTCACCATCAGGCCACCGCATCGTTCGCAGGTCATAGCGCACCTCCTTATGCGTGATAGGTGTGTTCGTATCCTGCGCACGATCCTACGCGGGGCCTCGCCAATCTTCTGTAAGGCACACCACACGTTTTCGGAAAAAAATGAAGTCGGGTAATGTAAGCCAGACTACAGATGCACCAAGCCTATCGACGGTAGAGTGCGCGATCGTTGCGGCATGAGGTCGCTTCCGCCACACACAGGAGGCGGAGATGTTCATCATCATTTATCTGTTTGTCTCTTGAAAGGAGTGCACGATGTCGAAAGTCGCCATTGTGATTTTGGCTGATACGGAGACTCATGAAAGCCTCGGGCGCGTGGTGAATGCGATGGAAGCTGTCAAAGAGTTCAAGGACGCCCACGACGACGTTCAACTCATTTTCGATGGCGCCGGGCCCAAGTGGATTCCGGAACTGGAGAAGCCCGATCACATGGCCCACGGGCTCTACGTGGCGGTGAAAGATCGAATCAGCGGGGCGTGCGACTTTTGCGCCGGGGCGTTCGGTGTGAAGGACAAAGTCGTGGCCTGCGGAGTGAAGCTGGCAGGCGAATACGACGGCCATCCAAGCTTCAAGAAGCTTGTGTCTCAGGGGTATCAGGTCATCACGTTCTAGTGCGGTAGTCCAGCGGACATCCGGTCGGCGCTATCGATCCAGCCGGGTGTCCGCCCCTTATCAGTGATCACCAACACACGGCTGATCCCAATCATCAGAAGGAATTCAGGCATGAGAAACCCATTACGATTTTTCATTGAATTGATGGAGCAGCCCGTATGGGTCTCCCTGTGGGTACTGTTTCTCATGCTCGTCAACATGGCCAGTCTCGCCTTCTGGCAGGAAGCGGTCGCCCAGCTCATCTTCATGAATTTTCTCGCGAGCGCGATGCTGATGATGGGGCTCTATGCGCGATATGGATTCACCAAGATCCTTGGGCTCGGCCACTTCCCATGGATCCCGTTGCTGGCCTATATCGTGATCAAGATTCCTACCGCTGAAGCTTCATTCAAACAGTATTTGCTCATCTTGTCGGTCTCCATGGCCATCTCCCTGGTGCTCGATACGATTGATGTCTGGAACTACTTCCGAAATCGGAAGAGCCTCTAACAGCCTCTTTGTGCAGGCCGACTGCACTCCGGAGCGTCTATTGACTCAGCGAGATCGGGGCCATCTCACAGTGACCCCAGCACATCGATGCGCATCCACCAGAATCATCACTTGATGCCAGGCCTTGACCATGGTCCACGCCACAGGCCATAGAGGACCGGAATCACCAGCAGCGTGAGCACTGTCGAGCTCACCATGCCGCCAATCATGGGCGCGGCAATCCGTTTCATCACGTCGGCGCCCGTGCCGGTGGTCCACATGATCGGGAGCAACCCGCCCATAATCGCGGCGACGGTCATCATCTTGGGCCGGACCCGCTGAACTGCGCCCTCCATGATGGTTTCGCGCAGGTCGTGAACGGTCGTCATGCGACCTTCACGCACTCGACGCTCATAGGCTTCGTCCAGATAGACGAGCATCACCACGCCCGTCTCCGCCGCCACACCGGCCAGCGCGATGATGCCCACCCAGACCGCCACGCTGAGGTTGTAGCCCAGATAGTCGAGATACCAGATCGCCCCGATCGCGGCGAAGGGGACGGACAGCAGCACGATCAGCGATTTCGCCAGCGACCGAAAATTCAGATACAGCAACAAGAGGATCAAGGCCAGAGTTATGGGGACGACCAGCTTTAATCGCTCTTCAGCCCGCACCAGATGCTCGTATTGACCGGTCCAAATCAGTCGGTACCCAGGAGGTACTGTTACCCGGTCTCGAACCGCTCGTTGGGCGTCCTGGACATAGCCGCGCAAGTCGCGTCCACTGACCGCAACCGACACGAGACCGGCCAGCGCCCCGGCCTCATCCGCGATCGACGTCGGCCCCTGCGTGATCACCATCTCCGCGACCTGTCCGAGTGGGATCTGCGTACCACTTGATGTGGGGATCAGCACCCGCTTGAGCCGGTCAGGGTCATCGCGCAGCTCACGCTGATAGCGGACCGTGACCGGATACCGCTCCCGCCCCTCGACCGTGGTCGTGACGGTTTCTCCCCCTATGGCTGTAGTAATGACCGCTTGCACATCTCCCACCGTCAGGCCGTAGCGGGCCGCTTCGCGTCGGTTCACGATCAGGTCCAGATAGTACCCTTCGTTGAGCCGTTCCGCGAATGCGCTCTTGGTGCCTGGCACGCTCGCCAGGACCTGCTCGATGTCTATTCCAATTTTCTCAATCATCTTCAGATCCGGTCCCAGGACTTTAATCCCGACGGGACTTCGGACACCGGTCGTGATCATTTCCGTGCGGGTCTGGATCGGCATCCACCAAATGTTCGGAAAGCCAGGAATGCGCAGCTTGGCATCCATCTCATCCAGCAAACGGTCCCAGGTCATGCCGGGTCGCCAGTGCGCTTCCGGTTTGAGGGTGACTGTGATCTCAGCCATCCCGACAAAGGCCGGATCGGTGGCCGTGGGGGCCTTCCCCATCTTGCCGAACACCCGCTCCACTTCGGGAAAGGTCGTGAGTAGCTGGTCCTGGACCTGCAACACCTTGGCCGCTTCGGGGATCGAAAGGCCGGGGACGGTGGTTGGCATGTAGAGGATGGTCCCCTCGTTCAGTGGTGGCATGAATTCAGCCCCCAGGCGCATGAACACCGGCACCGTGAGCCCGACTGCCGCCACTGCCAGCGCCAATGTCAGCCACCGAACGCGCAACGCACCCGAAAGGATGGGCCGATATAAAAATATCAGCAGCCGGTTCAAGGGATTTATGGCTTCCGCTCGGATACGCCCCCGGATCAGCAGGACCATCAGCACAGGAGCCAACGTCACCGAGAGCCCGGTGGCAGCGAGCATCGCAAATGTCTTGGTATACGCCAACGGCGTAAACAGTCGACTCTCCTGCGCTTCCAGGGCAAAAATCGGCAGGAACGACACGGCGATCACCAGCAGCGAGAAGAACAAGGGACGGCCGACTTCTTTGGCCGCCGAGATGATGGTCTCAATCCTGTCCGAATGGGGATGTTGCTCCAACCGCTTATGCGCGTTCTCCACCATCACAATGGCGGCATCGACCATTGCGCCAATAGCAATGGCGATCCCACCGAGCGACATGATGTTAGACGTGATCTTCAAGTAGGCCATCGGAATGAAGGCGAGGAGCACGGCCACGGGCAGAATGAGGATGGCCACCAACGCACTGCGTAGATGGAACAGAAACAGCACGGCGACCAGGCTAACGATGACACTCTCCTCCACGAGCTTTTCGCGGAGCACGGCGATGGCCCGATGAATGAGATCTGATCGATCATAGGTAGGAATAATGTGCACACCCTTTGGCAGGGCTGGTGTGATCTCATCCAGCCGGGCTTTGATCCGCTCGATCACGGCGAGCGCATGTTCGCCGGCCCGCATGATCACAATGCCTCCCACGGTCTGGCCCTTGCCGTCCAACTCAGCGATCCCTCGCCGCTGGTCCGGCCCGATGTGGACATGGGCGATATCACGAATCAAGGTAGGCGTGCCGCGACCATCTGTCCCGACAGGGATTAATTCAATATCCTCAACCGAGCGCAGGTAGCCGCGCCCTCGAATCACGTATTCCGTGCCGGCCATTTCCAAGACACGGCCGCTCACCTCCGCATTGCTGTTCCGGACCGCTTCGATGATCGTCTTGATCGACAATCGATAGGCGGCCAACGTGTTCGGGTCTACCTCGATTTGATATTGTTTGACGAACCCGCCGATCGCTGCCACTTCTGCCACTCCTGGCACACTTTCTAATTGGTAGCGCAGGTACCAGTCTTGAAGGCCGCGGAGCTGAGCCAGATCGTGTGCTCCAGATTCGTCCACCAACGCGTACTGATAGACCCACCCGACTCCCGTAGCATCCGGTCCCAAGGTTGGTGTAACGCCGGCCGGAAGTTTTCCGGTGAGCTTCTGAAGATATTCCAGCACGCGGCTCCTCGCCCAGTACACGTCTGTCCGGTCTTCGAAGATCACGTACACGTACGAGACCCCATACTCCGAGACCCCCCGCACCCGTTTGACGCTCGGCCCAGCGAGTAGGGACGTGACGATTGGATAGGTGATCTGGTCTTCAATCAACGTGGGGCTGTGCCCCGACCATTCGGTGTAGATGATCACCTGGACATCGGACAGATCCGGAATCGCATCCAGCGGAACCTGCAAGACCGCCCATGCACCCCAGGCAGCCAGCAACAAGACACAGAGGAGGACCAGAATCGGATTGCGGGCGCTTCCTTCAATGAGTCGCGCGATCATAATGGATTACATGCCTCCGCCGGCGACCGAGAACCGAAACGTTTCGGCAATCGGCGGTCGCCCTGGTACCGTCACCTTGACCGTCACCACCCAGGTGCCACCCATGCCGAATCTCACCGTCCCTTCGTAGAGCCCCGCCTTGGTGGGGCGAGCCGGCGCCTTGGAATCGGCCATGCCCGGCATCGGCATGGTATAGACGAAGAATACTTGCGCATTAGTCACCGGCTTGCCGGCCTGATCTGTCACGTTGAGCCGGAGCAGTACGTCACCGGCCTTGGGTTTTTCCGGCACCGTAGTGAGTGAGAGCGTGAGCCCGTCCATCTGACGGGTCTCGGCCACAGTCATCCCCTTCTGACTCCCCATCTCCATGCCCGACATGTCTTCCATCTTGCCTTCATGCGCGCCACGCATCTGCCAATCAGCCATGCCGATCCGGCCCATCATGCCCTGCATGCTCGACGCCGAGGCCAATTTGCTCTCTGCGTCCAACAAGAAATTGGCCGAGGTGACGATGCGATCTCCTGCGGTGAGTCCTTCCAGCACTTCCACAGAGTCCTGACTCCGACGCCCTAACTTGACTGACGCCGGCTCATAACGGCCTTGCCCCCGATCCATGAACACGAGTTGGCGAAGTCCCGTCTCCAGCACCGCTTCCTTCGGCACGACTAAGGTATGGACCGTATCCGTCTGTACGATGACGTTCCCGTACATGCCGGGCTTCAGCTTCAGTCCAGGATTCGGTAAGTCCACCCGCACGCGCACCGTACGGGCTTCGGTATTCAACGACGGATAGACATAGGCCACCGTGCCGCGAAAGGTTGTGCCTGGATAGGCCGCGAACGTGACTGAGGTGGGCTGATTGAGCTTCACGGCCGCGACTTCGGACTCATAGATATCGGCGGAGATCCAGACCGTGGACAGATCCGCCACCTCATAGAGTGTTGTGCCTGGCTCCACATATTTCCCTGGCACGGCGTCTCGCTTCAGAACGATCCCGGAGGACGGGGCATAGACCGTGAGCACCGGCTCCGCTGTCCCTCGACGCGCCAGCGCCGCGATTTGCGCATCGGTCACATCCCACAATCGAAGGCGTTCCCGCGCACTCGCGACGAGGGACGCCGCATTGGCTGTGACGGCAGCAAGTGGACTGGCCGCCAGTTGGTCTTGCGTTTTCACGGCCAGAAGATATTCGTCTTGCGTGGCCAGAAGGTCCGGTGAGTAGAGGGTAAAGAGGGGTTCGCCTGTCCGGACCGGGCGACCGATCGAATCGACAAAGACCTCTCGCACCCACCCGGACGTTTTCACGGTGACCTGCGTCAAGCCACGCTCGTCATAGCCGACCGTGCCGACCGCGCGGATCTCTTGCCCCAAGGATGCGGAGGTGACCGAGGCACTCCGGACTCCGATCAGCTGCCTCATCACAGCCGGAACCACCACCGCCCCCGACGGCGCTCCGGACATGCCTCCTATCTCACCCACCCGCCTCGCGGGCGCCGAGGCGCCTGCTTCTCCCACGGGTGCCATGTCTTTCATGGACATCGTGCCCTCCATCGGCATCCCGTTCATCTCCCCCTGCTTCATGTCCCCCGTCGTCATTCTGTGAGCGATGAAGAAACCACCAGCGACTCCGGCCATCACACCGATGGCCACAGCGCCAATCACGAAACTGTTTATGGATGTCTGTCGATTCATGAGGAGTTCTCCTTTGAGTCCGAATTAGTGCTGACGATCGAGATCGACCCCAACGACCTGCTCAAGTTCAGCCAGTCGATGCTGTCGATCTACGAGGGTCTTGACGTACTCAAGCTGAAATCCTCGCCACGCCCGCTGGGTCTCGATCAGATCTAGAAACCCTGCTTTGCCCGTCCGATACCCGACACGCGCGGCTTCCAGGCTTTGCTCGGCCTGGGGCAAGATGGTGGTGCGGTACAACGTGGCTGTCTGGTCGGTCGCCCGAAGCCTGGCCAGAAGGTCTTTGATCTGAAAACGAGTCAGGTTTTCTACGGTATGGTGCTGTGCCCGAGCGGTCGACACCGCGGCCGCAGCTTCCTGTACGCTGGCGTCATACTTCGGTTTGGTCCAGAACGCGAAGGGGATACTCATCGCTACGTAAGCGCCGAACCCGTCGTTGGTCTGAAAATTCTGGAAGCGCTGAAACGCCACTTGAAAATCCGGGTAGTACTGCCGCTGGGCCAGCGTGAGGGACTGCTCGTTCCGTTGCACGGCCAGTTCGGCGACCTTGAGCTCCGGCCGGTCGGTGAGCGCGAGCCGGTGGAGATCGTCGAGGGTGTTGTCGAGCGGGATCTGAGACGGCTCTTGAGGAAGGTCCAAGGATGAGGTGGGATCCCGATCCAGCAGCGTGTTCAGCATCGCTTCGGCCGTCTCGCGGCGCTGTTCCAGGACGGGCAGTTGCTGAAACAACAGCGACAACTCGACCTGGGCTTTGAGGACATCGGCTTGGCTTCCCTTGCCCGTCCGGAACTTTGCAGTCGTACTTTCGACGAACTGTCCGAGCAGGGCGACGTGTTCCTGATGAATCTGGATCGCCTTGTGCGTGAGAAACAGATCGTAGTAGGTCTGTTTTAGGCGAGCGACCAACTCCCGTTCCTTCGCACGGACCGCTTGCTCGGTCATCTCGGCCGCACGACTCGCCACGTCGCCTTTGAGCGCGAGTTTGCCGGGGAACGGGAAACTCTGCGAGAGCCCGAAGATCGTGTTCTGCGCCTGCGTGACATTGAAGGTCTGCGGGATATTCCACAACTGGACTGACAGCGTCGGGTCCTCCAGCGACCGCACCTGCGTACTCCGAGTCGTGGCCGCTTCCCATTGCTTGCGCGCCGCCAGCAGCTCGGGATTCTTGGCCAGGACCTCCTGGATCAATTCCGGTAACACCAAACGATTGCGTGGTGCAGAGTCGGGGCTGTGGGCCCTCGACAGTCCGCTGCTGAACACCATCATCAGCACTGACGCGATAGCCACACATTGACGTCGTCTATTCTGTCTCATAGCAAGACCTCCCAGAGTTCCCCCACGCTCGATGCCCAATCTCTGCTCTGGTCGTACGCGCCCAAAAGAATGAGACGGCAGGCCGGACGCCGAAACCGAGCATCGTGCAGCACAGATTATTGCAATGGACCGATTACGAGGTATGGGCCGGGGAGATCAGATGCGAAGCACGGAGATCTTGAGCAGGAGATCCTGAGGCGGACCGACCATGGGATGATCGGACAAGCGGCTGCTTTGTGAGGTCACGATGACCAGTAGCGCTAACGAGGCGGTATCGTCAGAACAGATCGGCTGGCAGTCACTGCTGACATGGAGCTTATCGGCCGACTGCACACCGAGCGTCTTAAACGCATCGCAGAACTGATAGACCGGTTGCTCATCCGGAGTCGAACAGCCATTGCCCATGGCAGCGGCCGTGGCCCCATTCACCGGCAGGAGACAGGCATAGGCATTAAAGCTCAACGCGAAAAAGAGCACGATGAGCGTGCAGGCGAGAACTACATGGGGACGATGAAAACGTACATGCATAGCGTCAGTCTATTCCCCTCTATTTCGGGCGTCAACACGGTGTTCCTAATACACAATCATTCGGTCGGCTGACGCGAACAGGTCCACTATCTTGGCCAGTGGAACGGGGGTGACCGAATCGGCGACTCGCGCCGGATCGATGTTGTAGAGCAGCATCATGGTTTGATTCCCGTAGATGTCGACGCCCAGTTCGCTTTTCAGAAACGCGAAGTACTTCCCGAAAAAGAGTGGGATCTGCTCCGGTGGCACGCCCCTGGTTCTGAGAGATTCAGTCATCCTCGTTCGGCAAACTGGCGTCATCGAGTTCGACACAGTCCGACTGACCAATCTGCGAAGTACCCCAAACCTATTGGCCTTGTGAGATGGTCCTTGAATCTAAGCTGTCAGGCACAACAGCGATGGGAATTGAAAAGATTGCCTTGTCAGGCCGTTCACGAAAGAGTATCTTTTGCCCATATGCTATTTGCGATCCGTTTTGCTCATCCAGGCAGTCAAGGCCCTATGCTCGGGATCGTCCTGTTTCTCTGTGTCTGCGTAATTATGCAGATGCTGGGAGTTCCCGTGACACTTCTGAGCCCTTTGCTTACTATCGATACGCTAGGGGCGTCGGTTCTGGAAGGGTTTTCCGTTCCCTCAATGTCTCTTCGTCTGGATCCCTCCGTTGAATTCCTTCAAGTCGCTGATGTCGCGTCTCCTCTACATGTATCACTGTTACCCTCCGTGTTCTTTCACCCTCCCGTACTTTAGCGTTCTTCTGGTTTTTCCACGGCCCCCTCATTTTGAGTCGTAGTTCGGAGAGCTCTGACCTCTCTGGCTCAGTTTGTCGGCTGTTCACATCTTTGACGTGCTGGGCAGGGTACGCGTTTGCGACAGGCAGGCGCGTGGTGTTGATGGAAAGTCAAAGCGTCCTGCGCCGTTATTTTCAAACTGAAAGAAGGAAAGAAGATGCGAATGATCTGGTCTTGTCTGGTGCTGGTGGGCATCGTCACAGCCTGCAGCCACCCCTCCGTGCCCGATATTAAGGCACAGGTCCGTACAGTCGAAGTCACAGACGAGGTGACGCCGAGCCTTCTCTACGCCGTCCCTGGGGAAGAGGTACGTTGGACCAATCTCCGCTCGAACCCGATTCGGTTGGGATTTCTGACGATGAGACTGCTTGATGAAGTGGGATGTGATCATGGCATCACAACACTCTTTGGGCAGATTAACGACCTGGTCACGATTCCGCCCGGCGAATCGGTCAGTCTCTGCTTCGTCCGTCGTGGAGACTTGAAGTACAACGTCTGGCTAGAGCCGGATAATCCACGAGGGCGTATTACTCCGACAGCAACCATTCGCGTGGAGAGTGGCGGGTAATGAGTTGCAAGTAAAGAAACCTCCTTCGCTCAGAGCACATCGCTCCAGGGAGGACTGACGGCGAACGCGGCATTGATGAGGCCGACGTGGGAGTAGGCCTGGGGAAAGTTTCCGCACTGGGTGTTTGTGGAGGGAATGAAGTGTTCGGAAAACAGCCCGACATGATTGGACGCCGTCAGTACGCGGTCGAGGATCGTCCGTGCTTCGTCCACGCATCCCAGGCGAGCGAGGGCCTGGGCGATCCAGAACGAGCAGATGACGAAGGCACCCTCCGGCTTTCCGAAGTCGTCGTTCCGCACATAGCGGTAGAAGAAGCCGGTATCCTCGCCTCCGATGCGGAGCGACAGCTCGCGGGTGATGTGGGTGACCGTCGACTCGCACAGGGGGCGATTCGGGTAGCCGAGGATGGGCAGCTGGGCCAGCGCGGCGTCGAAACTGGGGTCGGTGGGACCGTTCCGAACGGCTCCCTCGCGGACGGCGCGGAGCAAGGCGTCTTCCGCCTGGATGCGTCCGGCCGTGAGGCCGGTCGAGACGGAGGGGAGATGCCCGGCCTGTTTGATCCGTTCCAATCGTTCGAGTCCGGCCCAGCACAGCAGATTCGTGAAGGAATGCTCCTGCCAGCCGTTGCGAATCTCCCAGAGACCGGCATCCGGCTGGCCGATACTGCGGACGCACAGTTTCGCCAGATGCGCCAGCAGGGCATCGAGATCTCGCGTGCGCAAATCGACATACCGTTCGTCGAAGAAGATCGGCGTGAAGGTCAGGATCATTTCGGCGTAGGCGTCGTTCTGCACGTGCTCCGCGGCCTGATTGTAGCTGCGCACCGGTCGGCTGTTCTGGTAGCCGGACCAATTCGGATGCTCCGTCTCGGGAAGCGGCAATCCTTGGCTGAGCGTGTACACCGGCCGTAGCCGGTCGCGGGAATGTTCATGCGTATGCGCAATGTTCAGCAGGAATTTCAGGAAGGCTTCCATCTCTTCGAAATGGCCCAGGTTATGAAATGCCGTGAGCGCAAAATAGGCATCGCGCAGCCAGCAAAACCGGTAATCCCAGTTGCGCTGTCCGCCCGGCTGTTCCGGAAGGCTCGTCGTGAGGGCCGCCAGGATGGCTCCCGTGTCTTCGAAACAGTGCAGCTTGAGCGCCAGGGCCGAGCGGATGACTTCCTGTTGGTGCAGCAGCGGCACCGAACAGTTCTTCACCCAGATGCGCCAATAGCGGGCGGTCTGCTCCAGAAAGTCGTGCGTGACCTTGATGAGATCGTCTTCGATGCCGAGTCCCCAGGTCATGGCGAAATAGAATTTCTGTGTCAGCGCCATCGGGATCTCTTCGCAGAGGTAGGTCAGCGGCATGTTGGTCAGCAGCCGGAGGACGTCACCGCGAATCTCGTAGCGGAGGTGGTTGCTGCCTCGCACGGGTTGCACCGGAGTCTTCTCCCAGCCGGAAACCGGACAGCAGTTGACCCGGATCGCCGGAGTGCCCTGGAGCGGTTCGACCATCCGGAACAGGGCCGACGGCCGGTAGATACGGCCGTATTGTTCGAAACGCGGACAGAAGTCGGTGATCCGGAAGGCGTCGCCGTTCGGCAACGTGACGGTGGTGATCAGAATGTTCGTGTTCGGCAGATAGCGCTGCTCGGACCTGAGGCCGGAGGGCGCGAGGGGGCTCGAGATCGAAAAATGCCCGCCGTCCGGATCCAGCAGCCGGCCGAAGACCGGAGGACTGTCCGGGCGGGGCGCGCACATCCATTCCACGCTGCCGTTCAAGCCGATCAGCGCCGAGGTTTGGCAATTGCCGACAAGGCCGTAGGGATACATGCCTTCACCATAGGCGATTTGCTGTCCGATGTAAACGAGAGGTGAACGATGCGGTTATCGCTGCGATTCCTGTTGCCGCTGGCCCTGGTGCTGGCGGGTCTGGCTTATGCCGTTATTCCTCTTGTCGATACGTTGACGCTCAAATGGTTCGTGCGGGATCTCGAAATCCGGTCGGCCCTGATCGGCCGCATGGTCGAAAGTCCTCTGGTCGATCTTCTGGCGACAGAGTCGAAGACCAAGCTGCTGAACTACTTCCATCGGATCATTCAGGACGAACGGCTGTACGCCGTCGGATTTTGCGACCGTGACGGCAAATTGATCTACAAGACTCTCACGTACCCCGACTCGATATCCTGTGATGGTGCGAGTACGCTCAAAGCAGGTCAGACGGCCCTCCTGCGTCTCTCCCAGGGGGCTGTTCATGTCGCCGCCGTGGGCATCGAAGGGAACGGCAGGGACTGGGGGCGCCTCATGCTCGTCCACGACATGAGCTGGATCGAGCGGCGTAGCAGCGACACCAAATGGTATCTCTTTTATCTCTTCGCCGTCATCGGCGGCGTGATCTCACTGGTGACGGTTCTGGTCGCGCATCTGAGTTGGCGGGGATGGATCGCAGGTGTGCGGTCGATGCTTCGGGGGGAAGGCTTGGTCGCCTTGATCGGAGAGCCGAAGCCCGGCGCCGACATGCATCCGGTCGCCCAGGATCTTCGCGCCCTCATACACGATCTCGAGGCGGACAAACGCATGCGGGACGAAAGCCAGATGAGCTGGACACCTGCCACACTGAAGACCATTCTCCACGACCACCTCGCGGGCGACGAAGTGCTCATCGTCTCTAACCGTGAACCCTATATTCACAATTGGCACGATCAGCAGCTCGAAGTGCAGGTGCCGGCCAGCGGGGTGGTCACCGCGCTGGAGCCGGTCATGCGCGCCTGTTCCGGGGTGTGGATCGCGCACGGCAGCGGGACCGCCGATCGGGAGGTCGTTGATGCGCGGGGCCATGTCCGCGTACCGCCGGACCATCCCGAATACGAAATCAGACGGATCTGGATGTCAGCGGAAGAAGAGGCCGGCTATTACTATGGATTTGCCAACGAAGGCCTCTGGCCGCTCTGCCACCTGGCTCACGTCCGGCCAGTCTTTCGTTCTTCTGACTGGCAGCATTACAAAGAGATCAATGAGCGGTTCGCCCTGGCCATCATTGAGGAGGCCAAGACCGATAATCCGGTCGTGCTCGTCCAGGATTATCACCTCGCGCTGGTGCCGAAAATGGTGCGCGACCATTTGCCGAACGCGACGATCATCACCTTCTGGCACATTCCCTGGCCCAACCCGGAGCGCTATGCCATCTGTCCCTGGTATCGGGACATTCTTGAAGGGCTCCTGGGGAGCAGCATTCTCGGATTTCACACGCGCTTTCATTGCAGCAACTTCATCGAGACGGTGGACCGGTCACTCGAAACGAGAATCGACCGCGACAGCTCCACTATTTCTTATCAAGGGAAAATGACGGCCGTAAATCCTTACCCGATCTCTATCGCATGGCCCGGGCAGCAGATGGCGCAGCTGCCGCCGGTCTCCGAGTGCAAAACCCGCATTCGCACGTTGAATACGCTTCCACACACCCATCGCGTCGGCGTCGGCGTCGAGCGGCTCGACTATACCAAAGGCATCCTCGAGCGGTTCCTCGCGGTGGAACGACTACTGGAACTGCAGCCGGAATGGATCGGTCGTTTTTCGTTTGTCCAGATTGCCGCCCCGAGCCGATCGAAAATCGAGGAGTATCAACAGTTCAGCCGGAATGTGCTGGCGTCGGCGGAACGCATCAACGCGCGATTCGGCCGGGAAGGCTATTGCCCCATTCAAGTGCGGATCGAGCATCACGAGCCGCAGGATGTCAGCGTCTATTACCGAGGCGCGGACTTCTGCATCGTCAGCAGTCTTCATGACGGCATGAATCTCGTCGCGAAGGAATTCGTCGCCGCGCGCGACGACGAGCAGGGCGTGCTGATTCTCAGCCAATTCACCGGGGCGGCGACGGAGCTGCCTGAAGCGGTGCTCATCAATCCGTACAATATCGATCAATGCGCGGCGGCCATGCATCTGGCGCTCACCATGGCGCCGACCGAACAGCGGGCGCGGATGCGCAGCATGCGCGGGATCGTCCAGGAGTTTAACGTGTACCGCTGGGCCGGCCGGATGCTGATGGATGCCGCCCGCATGCGGCAACGCGCCCGCATCGTGCGCCAGACTGGGGCCAGGGATGTGCGGACGATCAC
The DNA here is from genome assembly GCA_030692565.1 of Nitrospira sp. Lineage (NCBI taxonomy): Bacteria > Pseudomonadati > Nitrospirota > Nitrospiria > Nitrospirales > Nitrospiraceae > Nitrospira > Nitrospira sp. The sequence continues at coordinate 110,952 of JAUYAO010000031.1, read as the reverse complement.
AGGAGGACAGGCATGATATATTTGCTCTCGCCTGAGGGACGGGAAGCGATGAGAGCCCTCGCCGGCGGGCCGATGCTCTACGCCTTCGATTTTGACGGGACGCTGGCCAAGATTTCTCCGGATCGTGAGTCGGTCAAACTCACCCGCTCGATCCATGAATGGCTGGTGGAGCTGGCCAAGCGCGCTCCCTGTGCCGTGATCTCGGGACGGGCGCTCAGCGACCTGGCCCCGAGAGTGAACGGGGCCGTTCCGTATCTGATCGGCAACCACGGGTTGGAAAGTCCGTTGACGCCATCGGTGACGCTCCTGTGGGCCGATGGGATCTGTGCCGGGTGGAGAGCGGCGATCAAGGGGGAGCTGGCGCCGCAGTTGGCGGATCTCGGCATTGATGTGGAGGACAAGCGGTATTCACTGACGTTGCACTATCGGGAACATGAAGACCAGGACCGCGTCCGTCTGGCTGTGCTGGCGCTGCTGACTCAGCTGAGCCCGGCTCCTCGTCTGGTCATCGGGAAACAATCGATCAATCTCTTGCCTCCGGGGAAAGGCGGCAAGGGGGGGGCGGCCCTCGCATTGATGCGGCATCTTCGCCAGTCAGGCTTCTTCTTCATCGGAGATGACGAGACGGACGAGGATGTGTTTGGACTGACGGAGGGGCTGGTTATGGGTGTGCGGGTTGGACAGCACGCCGGGTCCCGTGCGAAGTTGTACATCAAGCATCAAGGGGAGATCGAAGATGTCCTGCGGTTTCTGATCCATCGCCTGGATCGGACACCGGAACAGGGCCAGCACGCCGATCGACCGGCGATGACTCCACACAAGGAAGCGGAGCATGACGGCTAAGGCTTTGGTCCTGTGCGCCTGCTGTCTCGCCCTCGCGGGTTGCGGGAATCAGAACAATCCCGTCCAGACCGTTGCAGCAAGCCCGGTCGAAGGGCGCGCGCTCCAGGCGGAAACAGATGCCGGTAGGCCGATCGGACAGGAGGATGTCCCGGTCACGGGTCGTCGGCGCTATGTGGCCTTCGAATCTCGCGCCGCGAACCTGACGACAACCGACACCAACGGGGTGACGGATGTGTTCGTCTACGACAATGATTCCAAGCAAACCGTGCGTGTCTCCATCAGCAGCAGCGGAGTTCAGGGGAACGGCGGGAGTTTTTCGCCCGCGCTCACGCCGGACGGACGGGTCGTGGTGTTCGAATCTTTAGCGACGAATCTGGTGCGTGACGATACGAATCGCCAACGGGACATCTTTGTCCATGACCGGATGACGGACCTGACTACGCGCGCGTCGGTGGACAGCAGCGGCAACCAGGCCAACAACTTCAGCCAGTCGGCGCAGCTAAGCGCGGATGGACGCTGCGTCGTCTTCGAGTCTTTGGCCTCGAATCTTGTCTCGGGCGACACCAACGGAGTGATCGACGTGTTCGTGCATGATCGGCAGACAGGACGAACCAGCCGGGTGTCTGTCGGCAACGACGGGACTCAGGCCAACAACGCCAGCGTCAATCCGACGATCAGTGCTGACGGCCGCTACGTCAGGTTCGAGTCGTTTGCCACCAACCTGCTGCCGGTTACGCCGGAGCAAGCGAAGCAGGTCTTTGTCTATGATCTGAAGACGGGAGCGATTCAGCAGGTGCCGGCCGGCTCCCGGGCGGCTGGTTGATCGCGCGCCTCCAAGGGGATGCATGATGACTATCCATAATTGGATCGTGCTGGTCGGAGGAGTGATTTTTCTCATGCTGGTCGTGTTGCTGATCAGGCGCGCGATCCGGGATGTGAAGCGGCCGGGAAGATAAATTCAGAGTCCGCCGGGATTGCGGCGCCCGGAGCCGATTCCGTGAATCGGAAGCCGCTCGTGAGATCTGCGTGTCATAACTTCGTCGTGCAAGAGGAGCGCTGCGGTGCCGATGGCTCAGTCACTATTTGTGATCTGTTTTGGCTTGTCGATTGGTCGATGCCCGTCGGGTCGGCGGGGGACGAGCGAGAGCTTTATGGAGGTGCCGGTGCAGGCATACGGTGCGGGGCACGGCGCTTCGCCGCGCCCCGCCGGACCGGCCTACTTGCTGCCCTGGTCCTTCTTCTCATCCTTCTTGTCGTCGCTGAGCACCACATGGCCGCCCTTGTCCTTGTGCTCTTCCTTCTTATCGTCGCCGAACACGACCACGTGGCCGCCCTTGTCCTTCTTCTCTTCTTTCTTATCCTCATCGGCCAGGGCGAGCGTGGACATCGTGCTGAAGCTGAGGAACGCCACCAAGGCCATCAATCCGTTGAAGCGTGTCATAGGAGGAACCTCCATAAATGAAAAATAAGGTGAAAATATTGTTCCGGTCATGCCCCACGCATAACCGATATCGAATCTTTATCAAGCGGGCCGCAGTCGGTACAACGGACAAAAGCGCCGAATGAATAGCCGCTTTTGTCCAATGCGCGCAGATCGGGAAGGAGACACAATGAATTCCATTGGACAATCCCATATGCTCAATAGAGACCGTGCCATGTCGGATCGCATGACGGCTGTCGGCCGTCTTGAAGAAGTGGTGTCGACTGCCGAGGACTTCGACCGGGTTGTCTCGCAATCGCTGCCCCTGTTGCTCGACCGGGCGGCCGGCTATACCAGACGCTTTCTTCGGGAAACCGGCCAGTGGAGCGACGATGTCGCCCATGAAAAATTCGTGCTGCGCTGGGGGGCGGAATATCTCGAACAGTTTCTCGTGTCGGGCCGGAGCGAGGTGCCCTGCCGTCCGCTCTTCCTGCTGGATTCGATGGTAGCCAGACAGCATAGCCGGCCGGAGCCCTTCTGCTATCACAAGGACCTGCTCACGCCGCTTGGCCGCTTTCTTGACGGACTGGTAGGGCGCGCAGTCGTCAGCCGTGACGCGCTGATTGCCCTGTACCATCATTGTTATGGGTTAGGACCCGGCCAGGTGATTACGGCGCTCCGGTTGAACGGTTCGGAGAGCCCGCGCATCTACAAGAATTTTCAACGATGGCGGGAGAGCGGATGGAAGCGCACGCTTGATGATATCGGCTTCACTGAAGCCGACGTGCAAGGGCTGACCGAACAGCAACAGCAGCGACACCGGTTCAACGGCGAGGCCGAACGCCTGCTGCGTTTTGCGCAGGCTCATTATCGGAAGAGCGAGCCCGACCATTATCCCTGCCTGCTCCGGCATCAGTGGGAGGACATGTTTCTGGAGGGCTACGGGGTTGAATACCGGATCTGGCATCTGGCTCTGTGCCTGGATTGTCTACAGTTGGCCTGGGATCTGGGGCTCGACGGGGCTTCGGTGACGGAGAAGCCACGCGTGGTTTTCCAGCTCCTGCCGTAAGGTGAGTGGAGTCAAGTTAAGCCGGTGGGAAGCAATGGGAAGGAGGAGGATATGGATTCCGAACACGAATTTTCAGGCTATCGCGAGCACCTGCTGAATGCCATACGGACAGGGCCCCGGCGATCCGGTTGCGGCGGATCTGACCCGATCCATGTCTTTGTGAATCAGCGGCGCGTCGGCTTGTTGGAAAGTGCGGGCGCCGAAGCCACATTGCAGGTTCAGAGTCAGACTTCCGTTGACAGTGTTCATCTGCGATCGGAAGATGGTGTGCTTCTCGGCGGACTGTCCGCTCCCGAGTATGGATTCAGGAGTTGTCGCATTGCCCTTACACGAGCCGCCGTCGAACTCCGCGTTCATAATACTGCGCGCGGCGGATCGGTCAATGCCGTGTTTCAACCTGTGCAGGGGTTCTGGAGCCGGGCGCGGCAAGCATGGAGCAGCGTAGCCGGAGGCACGGTCCCGCATCCGCTCACCGTTCCCCGCACTGGCGGCCGGGCACTTGTGTTCACACAGATCCTGCTGGCCGTCACGTTGGCCGGACTAGTTACCGATCGGTTCACCGGCTGGATGACGCCGGTGAAGCCGCCGTTGACCGTTACGCAGGCAGAAGTCCCCTGGGCGGCCCCGCTCGTTGAAGTGACCAAGCTTGATCGGCAACTCGGCGAACTTGCGCAGATGCAATCGAAAGCGATCGATACGATTCAGGCGCAGCAACAGGGAATGGCGCAACTCCAGCGGACGATGGCCAAATTGTCCTCGACCCAGGAAACCGTCGCGTCCAGCGTGCTGACCGTGAAGCAGGAGATCGAACAACGGCGGAAGGGGACAGGCCGAGATACCGATCGTATGACGCGCGTGCTGATGAGCAAAGCCCTCAGTGAGCAGGAGCAGCTGGAAGCCGAGATTCATAGCCTCGTGATCGCGAACGAGCGGCTTGCCCGCGAACGAGCTCAGTTGGAACAACATAATCAGGAACTGAGCAAACGCCTGAAAACAGTCGGCCCCGACGTGTCGAAGGCGGTGGTCCCGGATCGTGAGAAGACGGTCGTAGCGCAGCAGACTGCTCCGTCTCAATCGCCGCCGGTGGCGGAAGCGAAAGCCGTACAACAGCCTCCGTTCTTATTTTGGGTAACGTTCAGTGAAGGGACCAGCCAGGACAGTATCGACCAGTGGGTGCGTGATATGCATGGCCGCAAAGGCGCCTTGAGCGAGGGCTGGCAGGCAGTCGAGATCGTCCCTCCGGCCGAACCGATGGAGCGGTTTTTGGATCGCCTGAAGCAGACGCAGATCGTGAAGGCGGTGCGGGTCAGCCGGTAAGCGCCGTCCGTTTTGGATGTGTCGCAGGGAAATATACCGGGCTCGATCCGATCCCGGTCTCCGGGGATCCCCCGTGCAATCAGCTCACATCCCGGCTCAAACGGGTGCTCGTCATCGGACAGTGTGCTGACCGGCCTGAGCGTACGAGCGGGCCGGTCTTGTCTCGGAGTCCGCTCTGGACTGATCGGCGGAGGGGCTGCTGCCATGGGGTCTCGTTTATTCTTATGGAGCCGGCCGGACCCATCCGCGGGTGGGCCGGAGGACCGCGGGCGCGAGAACGATGCCGAGAGGAGTGCCGGGCGACGATGGCCACAGGTCCTGCTGGCGGTCTGTGCGCACTATGCGCAGCGCGGCGGCCTATTCGAGGGCGCGCTGATCGCGCTCATGCTCGGGCTGTTCGTCTTGGACCTGGAGCTGCCGCTGGGGGCGGCCCCGGAGTTCCTTTACGCGGCAGTGGTCTACTTTTCGCTGTGGTCGCTGCGAACACGATTTCCCGTTCTGGTCACCGTGGGATGCACGGGGCTCACGATCGCGGGATTCATGCTGTCCTCCGTCGGCACCGCGGCCTGGATCGATCTGGCGAACCGCTTCTTTGCGGTCGTGCTGCTGTGGATTACGCTGGAGCTCGGCCTGACCAGACGCGAGGCGCATCAGGCGCTGCAGGAGTCTCATGCCGTCTTGGAAGTCCGAGTCCGGCAGCGGACGGTGGATCTCTCACATGCCGTGGAATCGCTCGAAGCCGAATTGGTCCAACGCCGTCAGGCGGAGCGGCTGCTGGACGAGAGCCGGGAACGCTACCGGCTGTTGTTTGATCATGCCCCCTATCCGATGTGGATCGTGGATCTGGACACACTCGCTTTTCTGGACGTCAACGAGACGGCCGTCCGTCATTACGGCTACTCGCGAGACGAGTTTCTTGGGATGACCGCCAAGGACATTCGGCCGCCCGAAGACGTGCCGCAGTTTCTGGAAGCCGTGCCTCTGGCGCAAGACAGCCTTCGGATCGAAGGGGTGTGGCGCCACTGCAAGAAAGACGGGTCGATCATCGACGTCGAGATCGGGCTCTACTCGTTCATGAGCAACGGCCGGCGGGCGCGGCTCGCTGTGGTCAACGATGTCACGGAATCCAGGCGGATGACCACGCAACTGAGGGAAAGCGAAGAGCGCTTCCGACGGATCTTCGACAGCGCGCCTATCGGCATGGGTCTTGTCGGGCCGGACGGCCGGTTTATGAGAGTGAACGACGCCTTCTGCTCGATGGTGGGCTACAGCCCCGCTGAGCTGGCGAGCAAGACCTTCAGCGATATCACGCATCCGCAAGACGCCGCCGCCGACCGTCGATTGGCCGAGCAGGTGTTCACGGGGAAACTGCAGGCCTATCAGCTTGAAAAACAGTACCTCACCAAGACCGGCAAGGCGATCTGGGGGCACCTGACTGTGAGTGGATTACTCGATGGTGGAGGAGGAGCGCGCTACGCCTTGGGCATGGTGAAGGATATTTCAGAGCGGAAAAGGGCGGAGGCGACCAAGAACCAGTGGGTCGCACGGATCATCGCCGCCCAGGAGGAGGAGCGACGGCGGATCGCGTGCGAGCTTCATGACGGCATCGGGCAAATCCTCACCTCGCTGGCTGTCGGGCTGTGCTCCATTGAAGGCGAAGGGTGCGTGGAGTCGACAGTGCCCCGAATGCGGATCTTACGGCAGACAGCCTCCACCGCCGTCGAAGACTTGCGGCGCATCGCCCGAGGGCTGAGGCCGAGCGTGCTCGACGACCTGGGTCTGTACGAGGCCCTGCGACAATATGCACGCGAATATGGTCTGACCCAAGGCATTGCCGTCGATCTCTATATCCAGGGTGAGGAGCAACCTCGTCCCCCTGGCCCGGTGGAAACCGCGCTGTATCGAATTGTCCAGGAAGCGATGACCAACGTGATGAAGCATTCGGCCGCTCGGCACGTCGGGGTCGTGCTCAATTGCGGCCCGTCTACGATCAGCCTCGTCGTCGAAGACGACGGGTGCGGGTTTGATGCGGCCGGCAGCAAGTCCGCCGCCGGCATCGGCATCGCCAGCATGCGAGAGCGTGCGGCGCTGCTTCGGGGAACTGTGGAGATCGAGTCGTTGCCCGGGAAAGGGACGGCGGTGTATGTCCGTCTTCCGCTCAAGGGAGGTCAGTCATGAAGGTGCGGGTGGTGCTGGCGGACGATCATGCGGTCCTGCGGACCGGTTTGGCCATGTTTTTGAACGCCCAACCGGATCTCGAAGTAGTGGGAGAAGCCGAAGACGGATTTTCGGCCGTTCGGCAAGTTCTGGAAACTCAACCGGACATTGTAATCGTGGATCTGTCGATGGGGCCGCACTCCGGACACGAGGCCATCGCGAATATCCGCGAAACGTCCCCTAAGACCAAGATGCTTGTTCTTAGCATGCATGCGGAAGTGTCCTACGTGCGCATGGCGTTCGCGGCCGGGGCCATGGGGTATGTGACGAAAAGCGCGGCTGATTCGGATCTCCTGTCGGCAGTTCGAGCGGTCGCTCAAGGACGCATGTTCGTCGATCTTGCGATCGGCCTGCCGTCTGAGCGCGAAGAAGCGCTGGGTCTTTCGGAAGGCGAGCGCCAACCGCAGACGTTCGTGCCGCTCGGCACCATCAGTCGCAGGGAATCCGAGGTACTGCGCCGGGTGGCGCAGGGATACACCAATCAACAGGTCGCCGAACAGTTGGGATTGAGCGTCAAGTCGGTGGAGACGTATCGCGCCAGGTTGCTGGAGAAGCTGGGCGTGCGCACCCGCGCGGAACTTGTCCGGTATGCGGTGGTGTCCGGCCTGCTCACGCCGGAGCAGCTCATTCCGTCCGACTAATCCAGTGTCTTCGCAAGCGGTCCCCACGACCACGCCAGGTTGTTCCGGACGCGACCTCTCTGTTGTCATGATTTCCCCCGCTGTCCTGTTGGCGATCCGGCTGATAGGCGAAACTCGTCCATCCTGTCGTGGTGGAGCGCAAGCGCGATCTCGCGCAGGATCCGACGCTCACGGCGGAGGAGGATGGCCTGAAAGTTCCTGACATCCGTCGTACAGGCGTTCGATACGGAAGTATCCCGACCTCACGCTAACGGGCGATTTCTACGATCCGGAGAAACCGTCCTGGGTTGTACTCGCAGGATCTCTCTCGATCGCATCTCCGTTCTACTCTCCTGACTCGACGTGAATTCTGCCGCGGGTGCGCCTTGAGGGAATGATCAACCATGGCTCACGGATCTGCCGGCACATGCGCTAATCGTGTCAGCCGGCGCGGGCTACGACGTGGCCCTGTCTCAAGTTGAGGCGCGGCTGGACCGTCTGAACCTTCGCGGGAAGGGCTTGGTTCAGGGACTTGGATCGACGCATCCGGCCTATTCGGCGACAGTTTCAGCGGCACAGTTGGGACTGGCCCGTCAGGCAAATCAAACAAACGGAGGTGTGACCGAATGTTTATGTTTTGCTGGCGTCAGGGTTCTCCCGACGTGCCTCGCCACTCTGTAGGGCTTTCCCCTCTGTATAGGCTGACGTTTTCGTGGCATGGTTCTATTTCGAATAAAGGTAGGATAAATGTTGCAACCAACAATCAAGGGGGATGCCATGTCGATTTCATCTATGCCACGTTTCCGTCCATTGTTTTTCTTCAGCCTTGTCATGGTCACCGCGTTGGCCGCAGCCTGTTCCCATCCGCCCACAACCCGGTCCGGTGCCGTGCGCGACATCCGCATCATCGAAGGACCGGAACCAGCTGATTTGATAGTCAATCTCGGGGACGAGGTCAGGTTTGTGAATGCCAGAACGCTTCCGGTGCGGGTCGATTTTGTCAATATCAACCATGAAGACCTGTCCTGTGAGCGGGGATTTTCGAACATCGTCGGTACTGTGCAGGAGTCGGCCACAATCAAGCCGAACGAAAGCGCGAGTGTCTGCTTTGCGAAAGCCGGAGTGGTCAACTACAACCTTCGCATGGAATCGGCGTTGCCCGGTGGCAAAGTCATCTCCCCGGGCGTCGTGAGAGTCGGTAGCATGGGGAAGTAACGCCCGCCGTCACACCGGAGCCCGCGGCCGTTGAGCGGGCTGGGCAGCGCGGTGATCTCGGAGCATGCCGTTCTGCCGATGGAACTCGGGCATCTCCTGTATCAAAAGAGACATACCTTCGAGGACTATGTGGGGTATCGTGGGCTCAAGCGATTGGGGCAGAAAAAGTGGCGGCGCGCTGTCGCCGATGTCGTGGCGCGCCTCAAGGACCCGCTGGTGGTCGACCATGTGGTCGTGGGGGCGGCAACGCGAGAAAAACTGCGGCGTCTACCCGAGGGCGCGCGGTTGGGTCATAACGCGTACGCCTTCGTCGGGGGGGAGAGTCTGGGACGCATGGTGGCGCGAAGGCATCGAACCGGAACCGCCGTCCCGATCACGGAAACGGCGAGTGATGAAGAGGACGTAGTAACCAAACCAAGGAGGAACTGATGCAACTGCGGATATATGCGCTATGTGTGACTACTGTGGTGCTGATTTCGGCCAGCCTGGCGGTCGCCGCCCCGGAAAAGGATCCACTGAAGACGCGCGTGCCGGCGGCGCAACTGGAAGAAGCGAAGAAGCTCGCCACCCCGTTGTTTAAAGACGCCAAGAGCGCGCCCCCGAAAGTGGTGGAAGAGGGGAAGGCTCTCTATGAAAGCAAGGGCACCTGCTTCAACTGCCACGGCAAGAGCGGCAAGGGCGACGGCATGGCCGGTGCGATGCTCGATCCGGGAGCGCGCGATTTCACGAACTGCGCATTCCAGAAGGCGCGCACGGATGGAGAGCTTTTCTGGGTCGTGAAGAACGGCGTGCAGGGAACGGGGATGGTGTCCTTTGCGCCGGGAATGGTGACGGAGGAAGAAGCCTGGAAGATTCTTGCCTATGTGAGAAGTTTCTGCGGAGCGAAATAGGACGGACGAGTATAGACGATTGCGGGAGGCTTGCCTATGGATCCGCTTGGCTTGCTCGGTCTGCTTGCCATCATCATCGGGGTGATCGGAGTGGTGGTGCTCTTTCGAGGGAAGAAAAAGAGGAAAGGAGCGCAGCCTCGCACCCATGCCTAACGGATCCGGAGGATGGATTGATATTACCGTCCCTCTCCGCGACGGGATGGTCCGCTGGCCGGACAATCCACCGGTGCGTGTGACGCGCGTGCAAGACCTGGATCGGGGCGACGACTGTAACCTGACCGAAGTTTCATTCGGAGTTCATACCGGAACCCATATGGATGCCCCCCTGCATTTCATCCGGACCGGGCAGGGCATGGAGGCCATGCCGATCGAGGCCGCGATGGGGCCGGCCCGGGTCATCGAGATCGAGGACAGGGAGTTGATCAAGCCGGATGAATTGCGGCTGCATCGAATACGGCAGGGCGAACGCGTGCTCTTCAAGACCCGCAATTCTTCCCGGTGTTGGCAGACGGACACCTTTTGCAAAGATTTTGTTTCCATCAGCGAAGAGGCCGCGTTTTGGCTGGCCGAGCGTCGTGTGCGTACGGTCGGGATTGATTATCTGTCGGTCGCTGGTTATGGATCGGACACCGTGGCCATCCATCGCGCCTTGCTGGAGGCGGGCATCTGGATCATTGAGGGATTGAATCTATCGTGCGTGCGGGCCGGCTCATACGAGTTGCTCTGTCTACCGATCAAGATTGCGCGGAGCGACGGCGCCCCGGCCCGTGCGCTCGTGAAACCCCTGCGTACCAGGCGGACTAAACAAACCGGATAGACCGGACGGATGAGGCAGACCAGAATATGATTCACACGCTTGTTATCCTTGGCGCGTCGGGTGATCTGACGTCCCGGTTCCTGATTCCGGCCCTCGTGCGTCTTCACCAGGAAGGAGAGCTGCCCGAGGGGTTCCGGATCATCGGACTCGCGCGCGATGACTGGGATACGGAGAAGTTCCGGCAGCACGTTCGGGAGAAGCTGTCGAAATCGGCGTCCAAGGCCGTTCCCGCTTCGCGCGACGCCGTGCTCTCGTCTGCTGAATATCGCCAGGTCGATGTGACGGACCGGCAACGACTGGCTGAGGCTATCGGCGCCGGTTCCGATCCGATCGTCATCTATCTTGCCCTCCCCCCGGCGCTGTTTGAGCCGACGGTCACAGCACTGGCCGCGCTGGGCCTTCCGGCCGGCAGTAAGATCGTGCTGGAAAAACCGTTCGGCGAGAATCTGGCGTCGGCGCAAGCCTTGAACCGGCTGTTGCACGAATCTTTCCCCGAACGGGACGTCTTCCGGCTCGACCACTTCCTGGGCAAGCAGACGGTCCAAAACATCATCGGGCTGCGGTTCGCCAACCGCATGTTCGAGCCGCTCTGGAACTCACAGCATATCGAACGGATCGAGATTGTCTGGGACGAAACCATTACGGCGGCAGGCCGCGCTTCGTTCTACGACAGCACCGGAGCGCTGCGCGACATGGTCCAGAACCATCTGCTTCAACTGCTTGCGCTGATCGCGATGGAGCCCCTTCACACCCTGGATGAACGGACGCTGCGGGACCGGAAGGTCGATGTGTTCCGGTCGGTCCGTCGATTGTCTACGGAGGAGGTCGTCAGGCAGACTGTTCGGGGCCGGTACGGAGGGGGCAGAGTCGGAGATCAGGAGGTGTGTCCCTATGTCGATGAAGTCGGCGTGGATTCCGGACGGAAGACGGAAACCTTCGCGCAGGTCGTGCTGTCCATCGACAACTGGCGATGGGCCGGTGTTCCGTTCCTGCTCCGCTCGGGAAAGGCCCTGGGGCGCGAGCGCCGGGAGATCGCCATCCACTTCAAGCCGGTGCCGCACCTGGCTTTCGGGCGGGAGTCCGATCCCGAGCCGAACATGTTGAGGATCGAATTAGCGCCGGACCGGATCGCCTTGTCGCTGAATGTAAACAGGCCCTGTGATCTGTTCGACCTCGAGCGGGTCGAATTGGACAGCGCGTTCGGATCGGGAGGCCTGCCGGCGTATGCGCGGTTGCTTCTTGATGTCATGAGCGGCGACTCGATCCTGTCGATACGGGATGACGAAGCGGAGGAGTCGTGGCGGATCGTGGAACCGATTCTCGCGGTGTGGGCCGAGGGGGCCGTGCCGTTGGTCGAATATGCTGCCGGTTCAGACGGACCTCCCGCTTTGCATTGAGGAGACCGGTGATGCCCCTGACTTCCTTGGCCCTCGTCATCGGTGTGCAGGCGTTCCGCCCAAGCAGGATGGATGTACATCGAGGAATGCGGGACAACCCTCATTGACCGGTCCCTTACCCCCAGGAGGTTGCAATATGAAAGAGGGCAGCATCTGCGCATTGTGGACAGGGTTTCGAATCGTCGGTATCGTTTCTATTCTTGCCGTCGCGGCGTGGGTCGTCTGGGCGCCGACGGCTGTGCGGGAGGCGATGGCCGTGGAGGAGCCGCGCATCGAGATCACCATCCACGACTTCATGTACGTGCGGACCAAGATGCAAGTGATTCGCGCGGGAGCGCCAATGATATTGGTCGTCCACAACGAGGACTCCGTCACACATGGCTTCATCTCACCGCTCTTCCTGGGCCGTGCTCTTCAGGGTGGAGGGGAGGGTATCGAGGCGTTCGGAACAGGCATCGAAGGATTTCACATAGATCCGGGCAAGACGCTGTTCATCCGCCTGACGTTGGATCAACAGGGAAAGATCGCCTTTCGGTGCGATCTGCATCCGGAGATGCAAGGGGAATTGTACGTGCTCGATGTGCCGGTCGGGTAACCGCTGAAACAGCGTATCGCGTTGGCAACGGGGGCGGTGCGGGGGCACGGCCATACCCAATATCGAGAGGTGACCCATGATCGGACAATCCGTGAAGCTGACGACCATCCGCGGGATCGAGATCGGCGTCCATTACTCCTGGTTCATCATCTTTTTTCTCATCACGTTTTCCCTGACCGGGCGGTTCGCGTCGGCGCATCCCCGCTGGACACAGAGTGAGCATTATGCGGTCGGAATTCTGACGAGTCTCCTGTTTTTCTCGTCGATTCTACTGCATGAACTGGCGCACAGTTTCGTCGCCCTGGCCAAGGGCATTCCGGTCCGCTCCATCACGCTCTTCGTCTTCGGCGGCGTCGCTCAGATCGGCCGCGAGCCGGACCGGCCGCTCACGGAATTTCAGATCGCGGTCGCCGGCCCGATGGCGAGCGCGTTGCTGGCTGCCGGCTTCTGGACGATCGCCTCTCTGGCCGGCGATGAGTTTGAACGGATCTCAGCGCTCGCCGGCTGGCTCGCGTCGATCAACCTGATGCTGACGCTGTTCAATCTCGTGCCCGGCTTCCCGCTCGACGGGGGGCGGATCTTCCGGGCTATCCTCTGGCACTTTACCGGCAGTCTGAGCAAGGCCACGCGTATTGCGGCAGGTACAGGCCAGACAGTGGGATATGCCTTTATGGTGATCGGCATCTGGACCGGCTTCACCGTGAATTGGTTCAACGGGATGTGGCTGGCGTTCATCGGGTGGTTTCTTCTGAACGCGGCGCAGGAGAGCGTCGTGCAAGTCAGCGTGCGCTCCGCGTTGACCGGGTTGGTGGCGGAAGATGTGATGGCCCGAGACTGTCCGGCCGTGACCGGACGGATGAGCCTCGCCGCGTTGGTACAGGAACATATCTTCAAGACTGGGCAGCGATGCTTTCTCGTGACCGACGGCAGCCGGCTGGACGGATTGGTCACCCTGCATCAGGTCAAAGCGGTGCCGCAGGAGCGCTGGTCGGAGGTATCGGTTGCCGAGGCCATGACGCCTCCGGCGACAGTGCGGACGGTCGCGCCGGGGACGCCGATCCTGAACGTGTTGCAGATCCTGGAAGGCGAGGACATCAATCAAGTCCCGGTTGTCGCCGGTGACCGGCTGTTGGGCCTGATCACGCGCGACCATCTGTTACGCGTGCTCGCCGCGAAAATGGAACTGGATGACAGCTCGAAAACCGGCCTCAGCTGGCCATCGGCAGCGGTCGCGTCACAGAAGCCGCCCACTGACGGCATGCCCGACTGAAGGCGCACTTCCCAAGACAATATGGAACCAAAACACCTTCAGACTCCACGGATTCCGCGCTGGTTTGTAGTTGCCGTTGTGCTCGCTACGGTCGTCCCAGCCCTGTCCCTCTTCCTCAATCACGGGGTGGTGCGCGGAATGATTATGCAGCGTCTGAAGACCGATACCGGCATCGAGGTTACCGATCTCCGCATCCGCCTCTTCCCGAGGCTCGTGATTGAATTCTCGAATTTGGTAATGCGGGACGATCGGCAGCCGGATGCGACCGTTCGCGTCCGTCAGGGATCGCTTACGTTGCGTGTCCTACCCTTGCTGAGAAAACAGGTCGCCGTCGTCAAAGTCGTCGCGGTCGAACCACAGTTCGTCCTCCGGAGGGATCGGGAGGGAGGTTGGCATGTTCCACTGGCCGGCGAGCCAGCACCGGCGGCACCCGGCCGCGAAGGGGGATTCCGGTTGCGGTGGCTCCTTCCTGACCTTCAGCTGACCGGAGGGAGCATCCTTATCGTGGACGAGCAGGGGCGGGAGACGCCCCACCAAATGAGACTCCAAAACATGAAGGGGGCGCTGGACAGCGATTTTCTGCGAACCGAGGCGGAGCTGGCACTCACGGGAGAGGTCGACGAAGCCGGAGCGCCGGCTGCGATGACGCTCGCGGGGACTCTCTCCATGGAGGCGCTCTCCGCATCCTCCGCGAAATTCGATGCCGACCGGCCTCCGGTTCGATTCGAGGGCTCCATCACGATTGACCGGTTCGATCTGGCGCCATGGATTCATGCGCCCGACAGGCCTGGTTCGCGCGAGGAACGGCCGTGGCACGCAGACCTGTCTGCCCGGGCTCTCGTCATGCCGGGGGGTGCGGGATATGACGCGGAGATTTCTCATGTCGAGGCGCGAATGGATTGGGTGGTTGTTCGCGGCCAGGGACGGATTCAGGACCTCGGCGCGGAGCATCCCGCCTATTCGGCGACCCTCTCGACGTCGCCGGTCGGGCTTGAGACTGCTCTGCGGCAAGTTCCGAGCGCGTGGATTCCTCCGAGCGTCCGCTCGGCCGTCATCGAGCATGAATTAGCGGGAACGCTCGAACTCGTGTCCGCAACGCTCAGCGGGCGAATGGATCGGCCGGAACAGGGAGACTGGAAAGGGGTAGCCAAGCTCTCGCAGGGAGGCGGGCTGTTCGGAACCGACCGGACGCCCGTCCGGAACCTGTCGGGCACCGTGTTTTTCGGTCCGGATCGGGTGGATGCGATGAACCTGGCAGGCGGCGTTGGGGCGTTGCAGGTTTCGGACGGCACGCTGGCGCTGTCTCATCTGGATGTGCAGCCGGCTCTGGATCTTCAATTGACCGGTACTGGGAAGACGCGGGCCCTGTTCGAGCTGCTGCAGGCCTTCAGCGGAACCGCCGCCGGCGTGACGGCGTTGAACGCGATTGCGGATCCGAAGGGGGATGTGCAGGTGTCGATCCATATCGCCGGGCCGCTTGCGCCGGTTCCGCACATCGATCTCGTCAGGGCCGAGATGACCGTTCATGGTTTGGGCGTGCGCCTTCCGGAGTGGAACCTCTCGGCTGAACATCTTGACGGAACCGTTGGAATTACGCCCGGCTTCATAGAACTCAAGCATGTGCGGGGGAGTGTGGGGGCAATCCTTTTCGATGCTCAAGGCGCCGTGCAGTTGGGAGCGACGTCTCGCTTTGAGGATGTGACCGTGGAGATGTCCTCTGAGGGGGCGGAATTGCGCCGGTTTCTGTCAGCGAAGCTCTCTATGGCGTCCGATGTCCTGCTGGAGGGACCGACCCATGCGACCGTTCACTTGTCCGGTCCTGTCTCCTCTCCCGGGTGGAAAGGCCGCATCGACATGACCGAGTTGGAGGTCGTGGTGCCGCCCGCAATCAGAAAACATCGCGGCGTGGCCGCGGCGCTGGAAATCGAGGGGACGCTGATAAAGGGCAACCGGCTGGCGGCACGCCGTCTTGCGCTAGTGTTGCCTCTGGCCCGTGTGGAGGGGCAGGCGGATCTGCGCCTGGGAAACCGGCCTGATTTCACCGTGCGTGTGAAGGTGAGCCCTCTTCCGCTCGCCAGACTGGCTGAAGGGTTCACCATACCGCCCGGGACAGAGGGAATGTTCCAGGGCGCGATCACGGTAACGGGGCGCGGTTTGAATTGGCGCTCGTGGACTTCGTCAGGGTTCGTCGAGCTGCACCAGGGGGCGATCACGATTGACGGCCTGCGGGATCGGTTGCGGGAGGTGTCGCTCCGGGCGCAGGCGGCGGGCCGCGACGCCATGATCGAACGGGTGTCGTTCAAACTCGGGGACAGTGATGTGATGGTGCGGGGACTGGTGAAGAACTGGGCGACGCGTCCGGTACCGACACTCACGGTGGAATCCTCACGCCTCGATTTCAGCAGGCTGTTTTCGGACGGCGGCACGGCAGAGCCCGACGACGGTTCGCGCGATCGAGTTCGGCAATGGGCTCAATCCGGTCGCGCCGAGATCACCGCGCTGGTCAAGCAAGCCCGGTACCATCGGCTGCTGTTCACGATGCTTTCCGGTCATCTTCACGTCGGCGAGGGGAAGGCGGAATTCGCGCATCTGATCGGAGAGACTCCGCAGGGCAATCTCTCCGGGCGGATCGTGGCAACCATCCGGCCTCGAATGCCGATCGGGATCGAGGCCGAGATGAAGATCGACGGGATGCCGGTGCACCAGATCCTTTCGATCATCGACCCGGAGGCGGAGCCTCTCCGGGGGTTGCTCTCGTTGACCGGAGGTCTGCACGGGACGCTGTCCTCAGCCGCTCCCTTTCTCGGCACCTTGAACAGCCGCGGTCCGTTGACGCTGCGTCTCGACAAGGGGCGTGTTCTGCACGGCACGGTGCTGCCCAAAGTGCTGAAGGTCCTGAATCTGCCGGCTCTGCTGAAAGGCAAGGTGGATCTCGATCATGACGGGATCCCGTTCGACTCGGTCACGGCCACAGTCACGGTACTGGACGGAGTATTAACGTCCCGGAACATCGTGTTCGACAGTCCGTTGGTGAAGATCACCGGGGCCGGCACGCTTGATCTTCCGGCGGATGAACTCGATCTGGCCATCGCGGTGAGTCCGCTCGGCGCCTATTCCGATCTGATCGGCAAGATCCCGCTGTTCGGTCGGCTGCTCGCGGGCGATCGCCCCGGATTGTCCACGGCCCTGTTCGAAGTGAAGGGCCCTCGGAGCGATCCCGATATCCGGTATCTTCCGCTTGAGTCCATCGCCAAGGGGCTGACAGGCTATCCCCGCCTGGCCATCGACGTGCTGACGAATATCCTCATGCTTCCTCAGCAGCTGATTGTCCCGACTACTCCGTAAGTCTCGGTGTGATTGAAAAGGAAGTGAAGTCCGGATCGTGCGGTATCCATGAGACAACTGTGCGTTTCATGTAAAGGGTAAACGGCATAAATAGATCTCGCGCTCGTGCTTCTGGCAAAAGCACAATCGCATCTGCACACGTTGCTGTTTCTGTGCTGGGAGGGCTGGTGGTTTTTGGATTGGTCGGGATCATCGCCGGTCCGTTGGTGGTGGCCGTGGGGATCACGTTGATCGAAAGCTACCGGACGGAATCGCTGTTGGTGGCTGTTCCTCCGCCGGGTTGGTAACGCGCGCGACCGCCGACAATAAAACGTGTTGGAAGGTGGATAGGCTATGTCCGTACGTATGAGCGTGTGCCAGACCGCCGTCTTGGTCGTGACAATGACCCGTGAGGTGATCCTGAAATTCGACCGGGATTACGGATTATTTCTGGCGAGCGGCCTGGCCTTCGGCCTGCTTCTGTATATGATTCCGCTGGCGCTCCTTGCGATTTCCATTCTGGGCTATACAGTGCTGGAGTCGCAGCAGGCTCTGGAAGAAGTGCAATCCGTCATTCGGCAATTTCTTCCCCGGTCGGAACAGATCTTTGCTGAGCACGTGGGCGCCATTGTCGCCGATCGGGGACTGCTGGGATCATGGGATTTATCTCGTTTCTGCTGTTCAGCACGATGGTGTTCGGTTCGATCCGGCATGTGCTGAATATCGTGTTCCAAGCCGGCCCCGCCAGGAGTTTCCTGCGCGGGACGGCCCAGGATCTGCTCATGATGGCTTTCTGCGTCGGTCTGCTGATCGTGGCGATCGGCCTCGCGTCGGTGGAGACCATCATCGGCAATCTCGGTGAGCAGGTCCCCTGGGCAGGGGCTCTGTGGGGACAGGGCATGCAAGTGCTCCATCCGGTCATAGCGACCATGCTCGGCGGCAGTTTGATCCTAGGGCTCTACCGGTTCTCTCCGGTCAAGACGTTGAAGCTCGGGTCCCTGGGCGTGGGCGCAGGCGTGGCGGTCGTCCTGTTCTGGTTTGCCAGGCAGGGGTTTGCCTGGTACGTGCACTTCGCTCAGGCCAGCATAGCCTTATACGGGGCGGTGGGCGCCTTTCTCTTTTTCTTCGTCTGGCTCTATTACGTGTCGGTGGTGTTTCTAGTGGGCGCGGAAGCGGGCTGGGTCTTTGAACATTGGGAGAGGCTCGATCAGCCGGCGCGAGCGGAACGGTGAGGTTGTCGACCGTGATACACGCATGAGGAGGAAGACGAGATGGCAGCAAATCGGCAATCGGCACTGAACGGGCTTCATCGACTCGACGGCTATCTGCCGATCGAAGACTACGGCCTTGTCGGAGACGGAGCCACGGCAGCGCTCATCGGACGGGACGGAAGCCTGGCGTGGTTGTGTCTGCCTCGTTTCGATTCACCACCCTTGTTCTGCAGTCTGCTGGATCAAACGCACGGGGGCCATTTCACCGTCGCGCCTGCCAGCGTGCTGGAGTCCCGCCAATTCTATGAACACGATACCGCCCTGTTGGTGACAGAGATGAGAACGTCCACCGGTCTGTTGCGGGTCACGGACTTCTGTCCCTTAGTGGCGGGAGCCGACCTCTCGGAGGACGTGTCGGCGACGCGGCGAGAATTGCTGCGGACTGCCACGGTCGTTGAAGGAAGCATAGACCTGACGATTCACCTCGAGCCTCGTGGCGGAGCTGAGGCGGATCCCCGTGACGGTGGGATTCGCATTCGTTGCCGCGCACAGCCCGATCTGACCCTTCACCTCTACTCCACGGTTCCGTTGACCGGGTTGCGCACGTCGGTGACGATTAAGGCCGGGCAATCGCTCCACCTGCTCCTCTGTTGGAGGCAAGGAGCTGCGCATGCTCCCCGCTTCGACGAGGCCGCGCTCCGCAGGGACACGGTAGCCGTCTGGCGGCGGTGGCTCGCGCATCTGACGTATCACGGTCCTCAGGAGGCGCTGGTTCGCCGGTCGGCCATTACCATCAAGCTGCTGGACCATTTTGAGAACGGCGCGATCGTCGCGGCTCCGACTTCTTCACTGCCGGAGCTCATCGGCGGGTCCCGCAATTGGGACTACCGGTATGCCTGGGTGCGGGATGCGGCCTTCTCCGTCTACGCCCTCCATCGTGTCGGTCTCTCTCACGAAGCGGCCGGATTTCTCGGCTGGGTGCTGGATGCCGTGGACCGGGACGGTATGCCGCGCGTGATGTATGACTTCGATGGGCGGATGCCTCCGGCCGAACGGGAGGACGGCGAATTGGAGGGGTACCGCCGCTCCGGACCGGTTCGGTGGGGTAACGCGGCGGCCGCGCAACATCAGCACGATGTCTACGGAGAAATCCTGGACTGCGCCCATCAATGGGCCGTGCATCATGGGGCCATTCCCGTTCCGCTCTGGGAACGGCTCCGGAAACTGGCGGATGCCGCTGCGCAGGAGTGGCGGACGCCCGACCATGGCATCTGGGAGGTCCGCACGAGTGGGCGGCCTTTCACTTACTCGGCTGCCATGTGCCAGGTGGCGTTGGACCGCGCCGCCCGGATGGCAGAACGCTTCTCGCTCCCCGGACCTTCTCAGACATGGCAACACACGGCAGATGAGATCAGGCAGGCGATTATGAAAGAAGCCTGGGATGAGAAACTACAGTCGTTCACGGAACATTTAGGCGGGGGCGGACTGGATGCGAGTTTGCTGACATTGCCGTTACGCCGAGTCATCAAGGCGGATCATCCCCAAATGATCGCGACGACCCGCGCGATCGTCAAGCGATTGGGCGCGGGGAAGGGGTTGCTCTACCGGTACTTGCCGGAGGAATCGCCCGATGGCATCGCCGGTCACGAAGGCGCGTTCCTGCTCTGCAGCTTCTGGCTGGTAGATAATCTGGCCAAGCAAGGCCGACTGGATGAGGCACTTGAGTTATACGACTCTCTCTGCGCGAGAGCGGGCACACTCGGACTCCTGCAGGAAGAAATCGATCCATCGACCGGGGCCTTTCTCGGCAACTACCCCCAGGCATTCAGTCATATCGGCGTGATCTCGAGCGGGGTCAACTTAGCGAGGCTGTTGAAGAAGGGCGGCCATCCGGTATGAGAGAGGAGGTGGCAGGAGGTTCCTCATGAGTCACTTGATTGAATAAGACGAGTGAGAACGCCAAGGAGCTGGAGGCCAAGGAAATCGAGACGGGTGCGGAGGGAGCGAAGAGGATCGAGGATGCGACGGAGGAAATCGTAACGGCGATGCAAGGTAGAGCGAAAGACGCAGCCGAGCGGGTCAAAGATGCAGGTGGATAAATGCGGCTCAATGACGAAAGGAGTGCCTCGATGAATCTGAAAACTGCGTATATCGAGAAAATGGAGGCGCAACTCCGTGAATGGGGTGCCACGATCGATGTGCTCAAAGCCAAGGCGGACAAGGCCGAGGCCAGCGCCAAGATCGAATATATGAAGCAACTCGACTCGCTCAAGGCCAAGCGGGATGCGGCGCAGACAAAGCTCGGCGAAATCAGTGCCGCCGGTGAAGAGGCGTGGGAAATCCTCAAGACCGGTGCCGAAGGCGCGTGGAGCGAATTGAAGTCGGCAGTCGACAGCGCCTCGGCCAGATTCAAGTAACGGCGGCAGGTGGCCGACACAGGCGTCGGTTCGACACGCGACAACCCCCGGGTGTTTGGAGCCATGTCCTGTGGAGGGTCGGTGTTTCCTGAGCGGTCTTCAGCACGAAGGGAACGGATATGAGAAAGACTGGACAGCCGGGTGTTGAGGCGAAGCGTCTCATCGAGGATGCGGAGCGAGTCGGCGACTGGAAACGATGGGGGCCGTATCTTTCTGAACGGCAGTGGGGAACCGTCAGGGAAGACTATTCAGCCGACGGGACCTGTTGGGACTATCTTCCCCATGACCATGCGCGCAGTCGCGCCTACCGATGGGGAGAAGACGGTTTGCTGGGGATCTGCGACCGGCGCGCTCGCCTCTGTTTCGCGCTCGCTCTCTGGAACGGACGGGACTCGATCCTGAAAGAGCGTCTCTTCGGCCTGTCTGGCCCAGAAGGCAACCACGGGGAAGACGTCAAGGAATGTTACTTCTACCTCGATTCGACGCCGACGCACTCCTATATGAAAGCTCTGTATAAGTATCCGCAGGCCGAGTTTCCCTATGGGCGGCTGGTTGAAGAGAACCGTCACCGCGGGAAGGGCGAGCCAGAATTCGAGTTGGCCGACACGGGAGTGTTCGACGACAACCGGTACTGGGATGTCTTTGCAGAATACGCGAAAGCCTCGTCCGACGACGTCCTGATCCGGCTCACCGTGGCCAATCGCGGGCCGGATCAGGCAACAATCCATCTGTTGCCGACCCTCTGGTTCCGCAACACCTGGGCCTGGGGCCGTTCCGGAGAGGGGTATGGACCGAAGCCGCAGATCGTACGGAGCAACGAAACGGCCTTGCTCGCCGATCACCACGAGTTGGGACGGTATCGATTCGTCGCGGACCCGGTTGCCGGACAGCATGGCCCGGAATTCCTCTTCACTGAGAACGAAACCAATGTGATGCGCCTGTTCGGGGCGGAGCATCCTTTGCCCTACGCCAAGGATGCGTTTCATGAGTATCTCATCCAGGGACGAACTGAGGCCGTCAACCCCGCGGGCGTCGGGACGAAGGTGGCAGGTCTGTATCGTCTCGACGTGCCGGCTGGTCATCAGGCAGTTGTACGGTTGCGGCTGTCGTCCGAGCGTGATGCGCCCAAGTCGCCGTTCGGAAAAAAGTTCGACCGCCTGTTCGACGAGCGGATCCGCGAAGCTGATGAGTTCTATGCCTCCGCGCTCCCGTCGGCCCTGTCCGAAGGAGAGCGGCATGTCGCCCGTCAGGCCTGTGCCGGGCTCCTCTGGACCAAGCAGTTCTATCATTATGCGGTCAAGGATTGGATCGATGGCGACCCTGCTCAGCCGACTCCGCCCGCGAGCCGGCGCACCGGTCGCAACAGCGACTGGAGGCATCTCTACAATCGCGATGTCCTCTCGATGCCGGACAAATGGGAGTTCCCCTGGTATGCCGTCTGGGACTCGGCCTTCCACATGATTCCGTTCGCCCGCATTGATCCGCATTTCGCCAAGTCTCAGCTGCTCCTGTTTCTGCGCGAGTGGTATATGCATCCGAACGGCGAAATTCCCGCGTATGAATTCGCGTTTGGCGATACGAATCCGCCCGTCCATGCCTGGGCCTGCTGGCGCATCTACAAGATGTCGGGGCCACGAGGGACGCGGGATCGCATGTTTCTCGCCCGTGCGTTCCAGAAGCTGCTCATCAATTTCACCTGGTGGGTGAATCGCAAGGACGTTCGCGGCAAGCACCTCTTTTCCGGCGGGTTTCTCGGGCTCGACAACATCGGCGTCTTCGACCGGTCCAAAACCCTTCCCACCGGCGGACATCTCGAGCAGGCGGACGGCACCGCTTGGATGGCCTTTTACTGCTTGACGATGCTGGCGATGGCTCTCGAACTGGCTCAGGAGGATCCGGCCTACGAGGACGTGGCATCGAAGTTTTTCGAGCACTTCGTGTCGATCGCGGATGCGATGAACAATCTCGACGGAACCGGTTTATGGGAGGAAGGTGAGGGGTTCTATTACGATCATCTTCATATCAACGGCGAACCGGTTCCGTTGAAGATCCGGTCCATGGTCGGGCTGCTTCCGCTCATTGCCGTGGAAGTTCTGGAGCGAACCGCGCTCGACCGCCTCCCGGGTTTCACGAAGCGGATGCGCTGGTTTTTAGAGAACCGGCAGGACCTTGCTCAACAAATCTCATACATGGAGTCGGCGAAGGACCTTTCGCACGATCGACTGCTTCTGGCTATCCCATCGCGGAACCGGCTGGAACGGGTGCTGCGCTATGCCCTCGACGAAAGCGAGTTTTTGTCGCCGTACGGGATTCGCTCGCTGTCGCGGGTCCATCTGGAACGTCCGTACGTGTTTCAGGCAGAGGGCAACGAGTATCGAGTGGCCTATGTGCCGGGCGAATCCGATTCCGACCTGTTCGGCGGCAACTCGAACTGGCGAGGTCCGGTCTGGTTTCCGACGAACTATCTCCTCATCGAGGCACTTGAACGGTACCACCATTTCTATGGTGACGAGTTTCAGGTCGAGTATCCGACCGGTTCAGGGCAGAAGAAGTCTTTGGGAGAAATTGCCACGTTGTTGTCCGCGCGCCTCGCGGGCCTCTTCCTCCCGGACGAGCGGGGAGCGAGACCCTGGCAGGGAGACGATCAGCGGTTCGCCGGGGATCCGCACTGGCGTGGCCTTCAACTGTTCCACGAATATTTCGACGGCGACACGGGACGGGGCTGCGGCGCGAGCCACCAGACCGGATGGACGGCGCTGGTGATCCGATGTCTGGAGGATCTGGCTCAAAGCCGCCGGACGCATACGCAGGAGGGAAGGGTTAAGAGAAACGGATGAGGGGCAAGAGCATCCGAAGGATTTGGAGGGCGGAGACTGGTGTCGGGAGTGAGGGATACAGAGGCGGAGCATGTGATGCCGCAGGTCGTGCTCATTATGGGCGTCTCAGGCGCCGGGAAAACGACCGTCGGCCGGTTGCTGGCCGACAAGCTGGGATGGACCTTCCACGACGCGGATGAGTTTCATCCATCGACCAACATCGAAAAGATGAAGCGAGGCGTGCCACTGACCGATGAGGATCGCCGCCCGTGGCTGCAGCAGCTTCGTCAATTGATCGGGGGATGGATTGAAGGACAACGGCCTGTCGTGCTGGCTTGTTCGGCTCTCACGCGTCTGTATCGCGAGGTACTGCTCGAAGGTGTGGCAGACCGGGTCCGGCTGGTCTACCTCAAAGGTAACATCGACCTCCTGACCCGACGGCTGGCCGTCCGGGAAGGCCACTTCATGCATCGAGACCTGGTGGCAGTCAGTTCGATATTCTTGAGGTCCCGGACCGGGCGCTGGTCATCGATGTCGAGGAAAGCCCCGACCGGATCGTGGATCAGATCCGTTCGGAACTGGGTTACAAGGCGGCGAAAAGCCGGTCGTGAATGGCCTGCAGCGAGCGGAACACTCTTGCTTGCGGTTGTGGGCCACAATAATTAATTTAGCTCTTCGCCATCCGCTGTTCGAGACTGGACAGGAGAAAAGACGATGTCGCAAACAAATCACAACCGGGCGGGTGACGCGTTGATCCAACCGATGGTGGAACCGTTCCGGGCATTCATCCATACGGAGTCGGCGGCGGGCATTCTGCTGATGGCCGCGACGCTCATCGCCCTGGTCTGGGCCAACTCGCCGTGGGCGGATGCCTATGCCGCGTTCCGGCGACTGCCGGTGACGTTCGGGGCGGGCGACTTCGTACTCACGGAACCGCTGGTCCTCTGGATCAACGATGGGTTGATGGCGATGTTCTTTTTCGTCGTCGGTTTGGAGATCAAACGAGAGGTGCTGGTCGGTGAACTCTCCTCCCTGCGACAAGCCGCGTTGCCTCTCGCCGCCGCGGTGGGGGGAGCGGTCCTTCCCGCGCTGCTGTATACGGCGTTCAACGGGGGGACGGAAGGGGCCAAGGGCTGGGGCATTCCCATGGCCACGGACATCGCTTTCTCACTCGGGATTCTCTCGTTGCTCGGGAAAGGGGTGCCGCTGGCACTGAAGGTGTTCCTCGTCGCGCTGGCCATCGGCGATGACTTAGGCGCGGTCCTGATCATCGCCTTCTTCTACACCTCGACGATCTCCTGGGTGAGTTTGGAGGTGGGGGGCGGATTCCTGGTTGCCCTGATCGGCGCAAACGTCGTCGGTATTCGCCATCCGCTCGTCTACGGGATGCTGGGGATCGGCGGCTTGTGGCTGGCGTTCTTCCTCTCCGGTGTCCACCCGACGATCGCCGGCGTGCTCGCGGCGTTCACGATTCCGGCGCGAACACGGTTGTCCGGCGAGGAGTTCATCACGCGGAGCCGTGCGCTGCTCGATAGGTTTCAGAAGGCGATGGAGCCGGGCGGCCCTCCGCTTGCCAACAAGACCAGACAGAAAGTGGCCTCCCGTTTGCAACAGGCGGTCCGTGAAGTGGGCACTCCTCTCCAACGTCTGGAGCAGACCCTGCACCCGTGGGTGACGGCTGTGGTTCTGCCTATCTTCGCATTGGCCAACGCCGGCGTCACGCTCGAAGGCGATCCGGTCGTGACATTGGGTCATCCCGTCGCGCTCGGCATCCTGGCCGGCCTGGTCATCGGCAAGCCGGTCGGGGTGATCGTGGCGTCGTGGCTGGCGATTCGTGTCGGATTGGCGACCATGCCGCCGGATCTGACCTGGCGCCACATCATCGGGATCGGATTTCTGGCCGGTATCGGCTTCACGATGTCGCTGTTCATCGAAGGGCTGGCGTTCGGGAAAACGCCGCTCGACGCCCCGGCCAAAGTGGGGATCCTGACCGCCTCGGCGGTGGCGGGGACCATCGGGTGGTGGTTGTTGAGACGGATTCACATGGAGGGAAGACGATGAACGATCAAGAAGTGATTAATCGACCGCTAATCAGGGCCTGGTTGTGGTGGGCGTTGATCTGGTTAACGTTCTTTCCGATCGTCGGGGTGGTGGTGTCGATCAAGTTTCACAATCCGGGATTTCTCGATGGCATCTCCTGGTTGACATTCGGCCGGTTGCGTCCGATCCATGTCAATGGCGTCATCTTCGGATCGTTCTCAACCGTCTTCCTCGGGCTCCTCTACTACATCGTGCCGCGTCTCTGCGGGGTGCGGATGTACAAAGAGGAGTGGGGCTGGTGGCTCCTGTGGCTATGGAACGGGTTTCTGGTTCTCGGCAACGCCTCGTTTCTGTTCGGGTTCAATATGGGACTCGAAGCCGGGGAGTTCGAATGGCCCTTCAATCTGCTCCGGTTCGTTATCCTGGGTTTGATCACCGTGCAGGTGCTTGGCACCGTCTTTCGGCGGACCGAGCGGCGGTTCTATGTCGCGATGTGGTACACGACCGCCGCGTTGATCTGGACGATCATGAACCTGATTCTCGGCAATGTGCTGTTGACCTATGCCGAAGATATTGCGGGGGTCAACAGTGCGGCCATGCACGGGTTGTACATCCACTACATCGTCGGGCTCTGGATCACTCCCGCCGGCCTGGCGCTGGTCTATTACTTCTTACCGCTCAGCGCCAAGAGCTCGTTATATAGTCACAAGCTGTCGTTGCTGGGATTCTGGGGGCTGGCTTTCTTTTATCCGTTTGTCGGCACGCATCACTATCTGTACAGTCCGATTCCGCACTGGACCCAGACGATCTCGATCGTGACCAGCATGCTGCTCATTATTCCGGTTTGGACGGTGGTGGTGAATTTCTTCGGTACGATGCTGGGACGATGGGGCACTGTCGCCGGCGGGGGCGGAGGCGACAACTATGCAGCCAAGTTTCTGATGATGGGAGCGGTCTATTATCTGATCGGCTGTTTCCAGGGCTCGGTCGAGGCGCTGCGTCGGGTTCAGGAGTTGACCCACTTCAATGACTTCGTGATCGCCCATTCCCATCTCACCGTGTTCGGCACCTTCGTCGTGTGGGCGGTAGGCTCCGCCTATTATGTCTGGCCGCGCGTCACAGGCCGGAAGCTCTGGAGCGACAAGCTGGCGAGTTGGCACTTCTGGTTGACCGTCGCCGGCTTCACGGTGATGGTCGTGGGGCTGTCTGCTCAAGGGTTCGTCCAGGGTTCCATGCTCGAGTACGGGGCCAATTTCGTGGATACGGTGAAAGAGATGAAGCCCTGGTGGGTCGCGCGCACACTGGGAGGCGTGGCAATGGACGTGGCGCTGCTCCTGATGGTCATCAATTTCTACAAGACTGCGCGAGAGGGGGAGGCGTTGGAGCCGGAGGTGTTCGAGGCCGCCCGCCCGGCCGATACGCCGATAGAGGTTGTCGCCAAGGGAAGCTGGATCGAAAGCCCCTCCACGGTCTTCCTGGTTGCGGGGTTCGGGTTTTTCTTTCTTGCCGTCGGCGTGCAGGGCGTCACCCCCTGGTTGATGACTGAAACGCGCACGACCACCGTCGAGGACCCCGTCACAAAGTCGGCGATCCAGGTGGCGGACTATACGCCCGAAGAGCTGAAGGGCCGGCAGGTGTATATCCGCGAGGGCTGTTGGTACTGTCATTCGCAATACGTGCGTCCCGTCACCGGAGAGTCGTTCCGCTGGGGGCCGGTGTCGCAGGCCGGCGAATATGCCTATGACCGGCCACACCTGTTCAGCACGCGACGCATCGGTCCGGACCTGACCAGAGTGGGCCGGAAATATGGCGACGATTGGCATGCCGCCCATTTTTGGAACCCGCGGGAAGTCGTGCCGGACTCTATCATGCCGGTGTTCCCCTGGCTGTTCGAACCGGCCAAAGCCGGCGATGCGCCGGAATTGAACGACGACGGCAAGGCCTTGGTGCTGTATGTGCAAAAGCTCGGGACCGGCATCGGCGATTGGCGGGAAGGGTTCGTTGCAACACAGGTTTCGTCCGGCCAGGTGTTGAATGCCAGTCCTCAATCGCAGGACGAGCTGCTGATGCTCGGAAAGTCGGTGTACGAACGCCGCTGTCTCGGGTGCCATGGGGGCAAGGGTGATGGCCTGGGACCGTCCGCACGATTCATGACTCCGCGTCCGAGAGATTTCACGACCGGGATCTTCAAGTTTCGATCGACCTCCGGCAAGGATTCACTGCCGACCGACATCGATCTCTACAGCACCATTACCCACGGACTCTGGGGGACGGCCATGCCGGCCTGGCAGGAAGTTTCAGACCACGAACGGCGGGCCGTGGTGCAGTACATCAAGACATTTTCTGGCCGATGGAGAGACGAGGTCGTCCCGCCGTCGATGACGATCGCGGCGGAGCCTCCGATCTCGATCGTGTCGCTCGAGAAGGGGAAGGCCCTCTTCGGGGCGAACTGCATGCTCTGTCATGGCGCCGAGGGAAAAGGAGATGGGCCGATGGCGCCGATCTTAAAAGATGTGTGGGGGCAACCGTTGAAGCCGGCGAATTTCACGCTGCCGGCCGGTCTGTCCGGAGGCGTGAAGCTCGGGCACGATGGCGAGCATCTGTATAAAACCGTGATAACGGGAATCGGGGGAACGCCCATGCCGGTGTTCTGGGAGCAGCTCAGTCCGGAGGAGATATGGGATATCGTCCACTACGTCCAATCGCTCCGCGTGAAGGCGCACGAGGCGGAGTTGGTTGCGGCCGGCTTGAAGGAGACGGATCGGGAGCAGGCCCGATCGCGCATCTGGGCTGCGCTTTCGCCCGCTGCCAGACGGGGGGAGCTGGACAAGGACGTCGTTCAGCGACAGCCTGACGAACGGCAGACGGCCCGGCCGGCGGCTGAGACCGCCAATGAAGGGCGGCAACCATGAGAGATCGAGACGTGATACAAGCGGACGAGTCGAGTTCCGGTCCATCGGGGCCGGAGCGGCAGGATAGTTCGGATCCTGGACAGCCCTATCTGTACCGGCACGCGGGGATTACAGAGCATGACGGGCGTATTCCGTTTTGGCTGATCCTGGTTGTGGTGGGATTGCTTCTCTGGAGTATTTATTACGCCATTGAATATTGGAGCCCGGGCTGAGATCGATCGAGTCCGGCAGATTGCTGAAGAGGATTCTGACATGCCCACACTATTCATTGCCTTCCTGTTCGCCATTCTGATTGCCGTTTTCGCGCTGCAGAACACCGTGGCCGTCACCGTCCATTTTCTCCTATGGGACTATGATACGTCGCTGGTGCTGATCATTCTTGGTTCCGCCATGTTGGGCGCGCTGCTGACGTTTCTGGCATCGCTCGGTCCCAGATTCACGCGTGCGAAACAAACCAGGCAGCTTGAGGAGACTGTCCGCTCGCAAGGCGAGCGAATTCGTGACTTGGAACGGATCGCCAGAGGATCACACGAGACTTCCCCTCCGGCCCCGTGAATGACATTATGCCGGATATGGTCCGCTCAGAGAGAGGCAATGGTTTGTCGGGCCGCTGGGCTCGTCCACCCAGATTCGGCAAGCCGCTTCCGCAGATCGGGCGAGGTCTGTTGGTCGCTGCCCTGGCTGCGCTCAGTGTCGACTGTGCGCTAACGCAAGAAGTCTCTCGGACACCGAGAAGCGCGATCGAACAGCTATTACTGACGCAGGCTGTGGAACGGTCGCTGGCCGACCTCACCGTGCCGCTGCCGGAAGGCACGACGGTCATGGTGGAGGTCAGCGGGCTGCAGACCGACCGGGCACATATGCATGTGAGTGAAGAGGACGCCAGCTTCGCGGTGATCGATTCCCCCTCGTGGGATTTGGCCTATGTGCGGGACGCCGCTTCCGCGCGGCTGGGAGAATTGGGGTATTCCATCAAGAAAACGGAAGACGACGCGCCGTATCTCGTCCGCGTCAAGGTGGAATCCATGGGCACGAATCAGGGGAAAACTTTTTTCGGCCTTCCGCCCATCCAAAGCGTCATCATTCCCTTCGCACTCCCGCAGATCACGATCTACCAGGAACAAGATCAACTGGCGCATGTGCGGGTGCATCTGGATGTCTACGAGAACCATTCGGGGCGGTTCGTACGTGCTACGCCGAAGTACACCGGCTCGGCGTATTACAACCAGTACGTCGTGTTCTTTTTCTTCTCGTTTCGTTCGACGGACCTGATCGATCCCCCTTAGCCGACATGCCCGCTGAGATATCTTGCATGGCGCAGAATCCTTGCCGGCACCCCCGCTACTTGGAGACACGACTGATTCCACTCATGACGGCACGATCTATTCACGGGACCTCATTGAGAATTCTTTTGCCCCGGTTTTCTGTACTGGCGGCAGGATGGCTTACCGTGACGGTTCTGTTTTCGCCCTGCTGGGCCGACGAGGTGCACTTGCGCAATGGTGACCGCCTGACCGGCACGATCGTCAGGATGGAGGAAGAGATCCTTATCTTAAGTACGGCGCACAGCGGCGAAGTCAAAATTCGATGGCCGGAAATTCAGAGTCTCTCGGCCGACAAACCGCTCACGATCCAGTTGCATGACAAGGTCGAAGAAACGGGCTGGACTGAGTGGCTCTACACACACCATACGACCGTCGAAGCCGGCCGAATCGGGGTCGATGGCCCGTTCGCTCTCGATGCCGTAAAGGCGATCAATCCCCCGCCGCCGATCCGCTACCATGGAACGCTGAACGTGGGAGGCAATCGCACCCAGGGGAACACCGAAACACAAGCCGTCAATGCCTCCACCCGATGGACGGTTCGTTCGGATCGGCATCGCATGCTGGCTGAAGGCAAGTACAACTACGGAGAGGTGGGAAGCCGGGTCACGGTGCGCAATTCCCTCGCCTCTCTGAAATACGACTTTTTCCTGAGCAAGAAGCTCTTCGCCAGCGCCGAAGGCCTGATGGAAAAGGACACCTTTCAAAACCTGTCGTTCCGAAGCACCATCGGCGCCGGACTCGGGTATCAGTTCATCGACACGCAGCGGGTGTCGATCTCGGTCGTGACAGGCCTGGCGCATGTGAGCGAGCACTATACGAATGCGCCTTCGATAAAAACCCCGTCGGCCCGCTGGTCCTTGCGCACCGAGTTTTTGCTGATTCCGGACCGGGTGAAACTGTTCCACAAGCACGAGGGGTTTCTCGACTTCGATCAACGGTCGGCGTTGCGCATCTTTGCCGACCAGGGGCTTCGCGTCACGCTGTTCAATAATCTGTTTTTCAACGTGGAGTATGACATCCGTTACAACGACGCTCCTGCGCCGGGAAGAAAGCGGACCGACGAGGCCGTCATCTTCGGAGTCGGATTTGAATTCAAGAGTTAGCGGGAGTCTTAGGGTGCAATCGACAGGAAGGACCGGCCTCGTTAAGCGCGAACGGATGCCCGTCAGCGGAGCCGCAACCGCAGGGGCTTGTCCCTGTCCGGCTATCACCTCAACGGGCGCTCGCTCCATGACCCCTGTTGTCATGGCATTGTGTGCGGCCACGCTGGGCGCAATTGTAATTGCAGCGGACCCGGTCGAGGCGGACATCTACGGTCCTGAACAGTCCCAAACGGATTGTGCCCGTCCGATCCTGTTCATGAATACAGACGGCCGGTGGTTGACGCGTTTCTCTCCGGAACCGGCGATGCCGCGACAGGGTTTCGGACGGGCGGACTTTCGTGTGTGGTCGTATCCGGCCAGCGAGGTCGAAACGATTGAACGGGTCTCGGGAGAAGAAAAGGGGCCCCGGATTCCGGAGCCGATGGTGTTCGACCTGGTACGGCCGTTGGGGGAAAAACGCGGCGCCGGTGAGATCAACGTTCTTGGCCTGGTCCCTCTGAGGCGAACGAGCAAGACGGTCGACCATGCGCCGGACCCGCTGGGCCTCGCGAGGCGCAGCTCCGATAGGCAGGGGATGGAATGGGCGCCTGAAATCGAGTATACGGTGGCCGATGGGATCTCGATCGAGTTTGAGGCGCCGATGGAGAATGCGTCGCTTGAAGCATACAAAGCGGCCGGACAACTCACGTTCGGCACCGGATTCGACCATCGATTCATTCACGGCGCCCAGGTCATTGCTCAGTACGACCGCGATCCCGGCCTGTGGACGACGTCCTGGCTGTATCTGGCCGGATACCGGTTCGACCAGACTTGGAGCCTGTTCGCCATGGTCGGGCCCCGCTTTGAACATGGAGGTCAGATCGGCGGACGCAATACGGAGATGTTGGCCAACGTGACGCTCTTTGCCGATGTATCGGACCGGCTGGTGGCCGGCATCGAAGTCAACCACGCGCAGGTCATAAACGGCCACACGACGTTTCTCGTGATGCCGCAGGTGCATTACGAACTCGGCAGGCATTGGATGATACAAGCCGGTGTCGGCGCGCGATTCACGCAGGATCTGGCAATTCCGCAGATCGGGTTCCGCATGATCAGGGAATTTTGACAACGCGGCAGGTTGTTTTACCCCTAACCTACTTGATGAAGGAGCCCATATGGATACAGGGACACTGCAGGAACTCACGCCCTGGCTGATTTCGATGGGAGCGACCATCGGCAAGGCCGGCGCCAAGATCGCATTGATCGTCGTCCTGGGGCTTGTCGCGATGCGGTTTCTCCGGCTGGGCATTCGACACCTGGAATCTCTGGTAGCCAGAACCGGTATGCCGGGGGACGTGGACTCCGACACCAGCCGGAAACGGGCTGCGACGCTGACGGGGATTCTCCGCACCATTGTGATCAGCCTCATCTGGGCCGTGATTATCGTCGAAGTGCTGGACCAGATCGGACTGGATATCCGACCGATCCTGGCGGGGGCCGGGATTCTCGGCCTAGCCGTGGGCTTTGGGGCGCAGAATCTCGTCCGGGATTTGATCAGCGGCTTCTTCATCATTCTGGAGGATCAAATCAGGCTGGGTGATGTGGCCGTCATCAACGGCACCGGCGGCCTGGTCGAATCGATCACGTTCCGCACGATCACGTTGCGCGACTTTTCAGGAGTGGTGCATGTCTTCCCGAACGGCACGATCACGACGCTCTCGAACATGACGAAGGAATGGTCGGCGTTCGTACTGAACATGGGCGTGGCTTACAAAGAGGATACGGATCGGGTCGCCGACGTCATGCGCCAGGTCGGCGAAGAGCTACGGGAAGACCCTGCCTTTCGCGATAAGTTCGTCGCCCCCATCGAAATCATCGGCGTAGACGATTTTTCCGATTCAGCCGTCGTCATTCGTATTCGGATCAAGACCAGGCCGTTGGAACAATGGAATGTGGGACGCGAATACCGCCGGCGACTGAAGAGGGCCTTTGACGGGCAGGGGATCGAGATTCCGTTCCCGCATCGAACCTGGTATATGGGGGAAGCCAGCGCCCCCTTCAAAGTCGAGGTCGTCGCCGGAGCAAGTATAGCGAAATCCTAGCCTGGCGCCTCAGCTGAGCCTCTCTGTCGCACAGATGCCATGGGATGCGGTCCATGGAGAGAATTCGGATGATGCGGCCCAGGCGATGTCTCCGTATCGCCTGAGCGGCTGAAGGAACAGTTACCCCTGTCAAAGGCGAGCGTCGCTCACCAGAGAGGGTTCGCCGAAGGAGAGATGCCGTGCCGTTAATTCATACGCTGACTATTCTGATCTGCCTGGCCGCGTTGTTCAGTTACGTCAACCATCGGCTGTTGAAGCTGCCGATTACCATCGGGCTGATGGCGGTGGCGCTGGTCTTTTCGCTCGTGTTGCTCGTACTGGGCAAGCTGGGGTTTGGAGTCGAAGCGGAAGCCCAACGGTTCATCGGCGCCATCGATTTCAACGAGGCGCTCATGCACGGTATGCTGGGGTTTCTGTTGTTCGCCGGGGCGCTCCACGTAAAACTGGACGAATTGCTGGACCTCAAGTGGGTAATTGGCACGCTGGCGGTCGTCGGGACGATCCTCTCGAGTCTCATCACCGGCTTGCTGGGGTATTGGCTCTTTGATTTTGTCGGGCTGCCACTGCCCTTTCTCTATTGTCTGCTGTTCGGCGCGCTGATTTCGCCGACCGATCCGATTGCCGTCATGGGTGTGTTGCGGCAGGCGCGTCTTCCGAAGGCCCTCGAAATGAAGATCGTCGGCGAATCGCTCTTCAACGACGGAGTCGGCGTCGTGATTTTCCTGGTGGTCCTCAACCTCTTACCGAAACCCTCGGTGAGCGTGACCGACATCTTTGCGCTCTTTGCGGAAGAGGCCCTCGGGGGTGCGGCGCTGGGATTGGCCCTCGGCTACGTCGCCTATCGTATGCTCCGGTCAGTGGATAATTATCAGGTCGAGATCTTGATTACTCTGGCGTTGGTGATGGGGAGTTTCGCCCTCGCGGACCTTCTCCATACGTCCGGACCGATCGCCGTGGTCGTGGCGGGTTTGCTGATTGGAAACCATGGCCGGCAATGGGCGATGTCCGACACCACACGAGAGCACCTCGACAATTTTTGGGAATTGCTCGATGAATTGTTGAACGCCGTGCTGTTCGTGCTGATCGGATTGGAAGTGCTGGTGCTGAGCTTTCAGCGGCCATATCTTTTGGCTGGCCTGGTCGCCATTCCGCTGGTGCTCGCGGCGCGCTGGTTGAGCGTCTTCGTGCAAGTGAAAGCCTTCAGCTTCGCCCGGGAGTTTAGCGAGCGGACCGTTACGATTCTAACATGGGGCGGGCTCCGCGGCGGGATTTCCGTGGCGTTAGCCTTGTCCCTGCCGGTCGGCCAGGAGCGCGACGCGCTGATCACGATTACCTATGCGGTGGTGGTCTTTTCGATTTTGGTTCAAGGGCTGACGATCAATCGAGTGCTTTCTATGGGAGGGAGCCAAGAGAATAGGTTGACACGGAAATGACCGGGGCATCAGTGGTCATTTATCTAACGACCACACGACCGAGAAGAGCAGAAGGTGCTGCTCCCGGGCCAAGCCGATGACGCCTGGCGAGATCTCCCCGCGTTTGAAAAACCCGCCGCCGGCGCCCGAGGATTCATCGTAGCGATGTTCCAGTCTTAGAAGAGCCGTCTGCCAGGGGTGGGTCCATTTGTATTCCAGGGTGGTCGTCATGGCTTTTAATAGTTGCTCGGATCCGGAAATCCGACCATTGCGGTCCCAATAGAGTTCCGGGCGTACAGCCACACTCCAGGGGCCGCTGATGTTCCAGTGCGCATACACTGCCGCCGCTGTCCAGAAGGTCCGGGGTTGGCCCGGCAGTTCCGCGGCGTTCTCCGTGCCGATGTCGTAGGCCGCGGCAAGGATGAGCGGCCCGTCTCTCCACTCCACGATGCTGTCGGAAAAGAATCGCCAGAATTCGATGGCCGTGTTCGACTGGTCCGGGCCGTAGTACAGGTTTTCCGTGACGGTCAGGCGGGCAGCAGGTTTCCAGACCACTTGTGTGCCGTAGCTAGGTTGGTCGTTCTGATGGGACAGATAGCTGTAGCCGTTGATCACATAGAGGCCGAGTTGCAGGGTGTCACTCAGTGGGTACTGCGCGCCGAGACCGAACATGAAGTAGGGCGCGTTGTCGGCCATGTAGGTGCGGGTGTAGTTCAGGTTGTTTTTCGCATAGATCGACTGGTACCCGATGAAGCTGTTGAAGAGTCCTGCGGTGAGGGTCAGGCCGTGGCCGACGGAGGCCAAGTACGATACATTCGCCCGGGAAATGTGGCGCAGCGTGTCCGCTCCACCGACGGGCTTTCCCCTGCCGGGATTCGGATCCGGTACCAATGCATTGGTGTCATAGCCTGCTTGCAGGCCAAGTTCCATGCCCCAGCGTGATGTTTCGGAGACGTCTTTGCGAACGTATCCCTGCACCATATTGGGAGCCAGTTCATTGACGCGTGGAGTGGTACTCTTGCTCCGCCAACGGTGGTTGTCAGGAAAGTTGAAGTCGAGCGCGTAGCTCAGATCAACCGTCGCGCCATAGTGCCAATCGGACGACCAGACGGAAGATTCCTCGCCGAAGGCTAGACCTAGGCTGATTACAGGGAGGAGCAGGGCAAGCCAGAACGATCCAATCCATCGCAGGCCTTGGCAATGGGTTGTCGTGCGTCCGAACGCGATCAAGCCTGGCGACCTTGTGGGGGGGCGACCAGCTGAACTTTGATCTCAGGGGTTTCGACGAGATGGAAGGTGGCGGAGGCGAGCGCCACGCGACCGTTGGTCTGGTCCACTTCTTCCAGAATGCGGGTGAACAGCCGATCCTTGGTGATCCGCCGCTTCTTGTAGTCCACGACATAGCGAAGCGTGAACTCCATCCAATTATCGTTGGCGACGAGGAAGACGCGGGGATCGATCTCGGCTGAATCCACTCGGTACTGTTGAATCAGCTCCGTCCAGCTCGCCTTGGCTTGTGTGGAATATTCTCCGGTGATCTCGACCAGGATCCGTTGAAAGATCTCACGGGAGAAGCGGTAGTCGCTGCCGTATTTCACCGGGACCGTGATTTCATCCCACAAGAAGGGAAAGTCGCCGGAATAGTTGAACACCGGCTCTTTGAAGACAAAACTGTTGGCAATTTTCACAATACGCCCGTTGTAGAGGTCGGCATTCACCCACTGGCCGATCTCCATCATCGTCGTCCGTAACATGCCGATGTCGATCACGTCCCCTTTAATGCCGCCGAGCTGAACCCGGTCGCCTGTGTTGTAGAAGTTGCCGAATGAGATGGCCACCCATCCGGCGAGGCTGGCGATGACTTCCTGCAAGGCGAAGGCGATTCCGGCACCGGCGACGCCAAAGGCCACGGCCATTCTCCCAAGGCTATCACTGAAAATCAGAGAGATGGCAATCAGCCCCGTGAAGTATCCAAGAAACGTCACCATCTTCTTGGCACGGTACAGATTGCCTGGTTCCTGCACGTAGCGATTCAGCACTCTCCGGGATATCCGCACCAGTGCCATGACCAGGAGGATCGCGACCGTGGTAGAGACCAGCTTGCCGACCGTCGGATCGAACAACCAGCTTTCAATGAACCGCTGGAGAGAGGTTGTCA
This sequence comes from Nitrospira sp., assembly GCA_030692565.1. Lineage (NCBI taxonomy): Bacteria > Pseudomonadati > Nitrospirota > Nitrospiria > Nitrospirales > Nitrospiraceae > Nitrospira > Nitrospira sp. The sequence goes on along the minus strand of JAUYAO010000031.1, from coordinate 74,483 downwards.
TGGTTTCGGCCCTCCCTTGGGGCTTTCTGGATCTGGACCGGCGCGAAACAAGTTGCCCAGCGGACCCAAGCGGAACGACGGAGCCTGGTAGGTTTTGGGCAGGTACTGGTCTGGAATCGTGGTCTGGTTGCCGTCACGGATCTGAGCATAGTGTGGCGACATGATTTCGACACCCGCTTCATTAAACTGATCTTGAATGTGCCGGTGCAGTTCCGCGTAGATCGTCGCCATCAGATTGGCTTGATCGGTATAAGCGTTAATTTCATAGGTCACATAGAAATCGTCCAGGCTGGTTTGCAGCACGAAGGGTTCCGGGCTTGCGAGGATATGCGTCGTCGCCCGCGCGGCTGAGATCAGCAGGGCATGGACTGTTCGCCAGGGGGCGTCGTAGCCGATGGTCACCCTGGTATGGAGAATGAGACCCTGCTCTTTGGCCACGGAACTAAAATTGATGAGATGGCTTCCGAGGACCATGGCATTGGGAATTGTAACGTCCACGTTTTTGATCGTCCGGACGCGCGTGACGAGGAGTGTTTTCTCCATGACATCTCCCATGGTATCGGCAATCTTGACGCGATCGCCGACGCGGAACGGGCGCATGTAGGTGAGGACCACCCCGGCAACGACGTTGCCGATGGCAGCGGCCGATCCCAACGAGATGAGGAGACCCAAGAAGACGGAGATGCCGCGAAACCCTTCGGACTGTGATCCGGGAATGTAGGGAAAACAGGCGATGGCGGCGAACACGATCACCAGGAACCGGACGATCTTATAGGTCGGTTCGGCCCACTCCCGGTGAAACCCCGTGAGTGTGATGGCTCCTCGCTCGATCCCGACAAATAACAACGAAATCATTTTGAGGATGTACCGGGTGACGACGATGATGACCGCGATCGACACGACATTGGGGATATAGGTCGCAAAGGCCTGGCCAATGGCCTGCAAGGTGGAGACAACAGCCCCGAAGAGCGCGGCTGAGATGCCTCGGGTCCACGGGAAGATGCCCAGAACGGTCGTGAGATACACGTAAAACAGGACCAAGACCGCCACAATGCGGATAGTCTTGGCTAGCGCTGTGAGTGCCGTCGCAATCTGATCAGCCGACAGCAATTCAACGCGCTGGATCCTGATCGGGCGGATGATGGTCCCGCGCCAGGCCTCGATTTTGGCGTAGATTTTTGGAAATGTTTTGTGGAATAGGACCAGAAGGACGATGAGAATGGCGGTGTCCAGCAGCGCCCAGGCGGCGTCGATGATGAGGGCGCGTATGGAGAACTGTTCGTGGGATTGTGAGAGCGCCGTTTGGATCTTCTGTGCGTAGTCTCTTGCGAGATCCTGCCGGCTCTTGCCGGTGGGCTGGGCATCGCGGTCGGTGATGGTCATCACCACCATTTCGCCATGCACGAGCTCGCTCGTGAGTTCTTGATCCGTGGCTGTGACGGAGTGCACGCTGGTGAAGGGATCTTTGGCGAGGCGAGTCAACCGGTCTGTGATGGCCTGAGCCCGTTCCTGCGGGGTGAAGGGGCCCAGCTTGTCGTAGATCAAAAAAAGCGTATCCTCTCCCAACACCACCGGCGCGCCAATAGGCTGAGGGAGCGGAGCCTGGCTCAATGTGGGGGCGGCCGTTTCGGCGTGCAGGCTGTGCCACCCGGAGCAGGGGAAGATGAGCCAACAGAATACGGCGATCGTCCAGAAGTAGGGTCTCCGGTTGAGCAAGCTCACACCCTCTTTCTTCGAGTTCGTCATTGCTGAGTCCTCCAGCGAGATCCAGTCGATTTGGAAGGAATTGTGGCACACTCAAAGACGCTGCGCCACAGTCAACATGGATCGGATCGCCCGGTCGGGCATTCCGACGCTCTTCGGTTGCGCCGGTGGAGGCCCTCCCGCATAATGCCCCGTGCTACGAAAACTGTGTGTTGCTCGAAAGGTCTTGGTTTCATGGAATCGTTGAGCGTCGAATCGGTGCTCGGCTTGACCGGATTGATCATTCTGGTCGGCCTGGCCGGTGAGCTGGTGTTCAAGCGGACCGGCATACCCAGTGTGTTATTCCTCATGGGGTTCGGCGTGCTGCTGGGGCCGGTGTTCCATCTTGCCGAACCGGCCCTGGTCATGAAATTGGCGCCCTATTTTGGGACCCTCGCGCTGCTCATCATCCTCTTCGATGGCGGCATCAATCTCCATATCATGAAGGTGGTCAGCGAAACGCCGCTGGCGCTGTTCCTTTCGGTCACCGTGTTCACTCTGACGGCCCTGGGCATCATGGGATTCTATGTGTGGTGGATGGAGGGTACGTGGTTGCACGGCCTGTTGCTTGGATCGATTGTGGGCGGGACGGCTGCCGCCATCATCATTCCCGTCACCTCGAACATGTCCTCGCTCCGTGAGCAGACCAAAGTATTGCTCAGTCTGGATTCGGCCATTTCGGAAGTCTTTGTCGTGGTGGTGGCCTTAGCGCTGATGGGCGCGATGAAGGAATCGGGGAGCCCTGGCGTCATCATTCGGGAACTATTCCATGCGTTCTGGGATGCCATGATGTTGGCGGTGCTGGCTGGAGCGCTGTGGGCGCGCCTGCTGGCCTGGCTGGAGGGGCAGGCCCTTTCGTATATGCTGACGATGGCGGCAATCCTGGTCCTGTATTATGTAGCTGAATTGATCGGGGCCAACGGAGCCATCACCATTCTCCTGTTCGGCCTTGTGCTGAGCAACATGCAGTATCTGGTCGGACGGCTGGCCAAACCGATTCGGGCCCTGATCGGCTACGAATTGGACCAGGCGAAGTTCGTGTTGGACGTATTCCTGAAGCGGATCAACGAAGAATTATCGTTTCTCGTGCGGACGTTTTTCTATGTCCTGCTGGGGTTAATGCTGGATTTCTCCGCGCTCACAACGAGCATCGCGCTCACCGGGTTGGGGCTCTTCGTGGTTGTCGTCGCGGTGCGCGGGATGGCCACAGAAGCCTTGGGCCGGATGACCGGTGCCTGGACGGGGGGCGAGCGGTTGGTGATCGCCGCCATGTTCCCTCGCGGTGTCGCCACGGCCGTCATGGCGTTTCTTCCGGTGGCGAGCGGGATTCCCGGAACCGAGCTGTTTCCGATGTACGCGCTGACCGTGATTGTGATGGGCGTGGTGGGCATGACGATCGTGCTCATGATCTATCAGCGCTGGAGTCCGCCGGTCGAAACGGACACGGCGTCATGACAGAATAGCGCCGAACCAGGAGGGATAGAGTGAAGGGGAACGCCTATGATAAAGACTGATGCGCTGCTGATCCTGTGGTTGGTGGGATGGATGATTCTCCTTCACCCCGTGCATCCTGCCTACGGTCAGACCAAGGCTTCCACAGTAGGGGATGGGCTCCGTGGACTCGAAGAACGGGATGAATTGGATGAGAGCTGCGCAACAAAGATTATCCAGGCTGTTCCATTCGTGTCCGTCCCGGTCTCCCAGCTGTCACTTGATGACGTGACGCTTCACGTGGAAACGGGGTTCTTCACCCTCTCGGTCCCTCTGCACACCGCGCAAGGGAGTATGGAGCGAGTCTATATCGGGGCCCGGACACTCGATGCCGCCGCGACCTATATGCGCTTTCTTCAGGGTGGAACACTCCGGGCCGTGAAGGTCGAGCCCTATGCACTCACGTTCCATCCAGACGCCAGCAAGTTGCCGGAAGAGGTCCAGCGAGCATGCGTGCACGAACAACTCAAGGAATTTCTGGAGAGGTGTACGCACTGCCGCATTCGCGAGTTGGTCTTCAGGGGGAAAGTGGAATAGCGCGGGCGAGGTCCCACCGGAACATCACATTGCGAGATGCCGTGTCAGCGCAACCGTTTGCTGGCGTTGCGTCAGGTCACAATCGGCAATCGCGTGCAGGGTTACGGGGGCGACCGTGGGAGGGTGGAAGGGACGGAACGGCGCGTGACAGATCCGGGGCTGTCTGCCAGAAACAGCGGCACTGGCTCGGCCTGAGTTTTTGTCCCGTGCTAGTTCATGCAATCGGGGAGGCGCACCGGTGAGCGAGCCGTCACAACAGGGGAGTGAGCAGGCGATCCGCCTGGTGCGAGTGGCGCTGTTGCTGGGCATCAGCTACCTGCTGTTCGCCACGTTCCGCCCGTTTTTTTCCGCTCTGACCTGGGCCGGGGTCCTCTGTTACGCCCTGTACCCGCTCTACCAGCGACTGGTTCGAGTCACGCGCGGACGCCAGACGCTCAGCGCGGTCCTCATGAGCCTTGCCATGACTGTCGGGCTCATTCTTCCCCTCGTCGCCCTGTCCTTCTTGATCGGCAAAGAGCTCGCCAGGACCTCGCTCGCGCTCGTCGCCTCCTTACAAGAAGAGCCGGGCCTCCTCGAACGCTGGCGCGGCTATCCGGCGATTGCCGCAATGGTCGACCCGCTTCTGGAATTCCAGCGGGTGACCGGTGTGGATCTTCGCGCGCTCCTGGTAGATAATCTGACCGAGCTGGGCAAGGCCCTGGTAGAGCGGCTGACGCAAGTGGCCGGGAATGTCCTGCAGGGCCTGGTTGAATTGGGATTGATCCTCCTGTCCGCCTTCTACTTTTTCCGGGATGGCGAGACGCTCCTCACGTGGGTTCAAGAGGTCGTCCCGATTCCCACGGAACGGCAGCACCTGGTAATCCGTCGATTCGGTGACGTCGTCTCCGGGGCGGTCTATGGCAACACACTGGTGGCGGCGTTGGAGGGAGCCATCGGCTGGATTGCCTTCTGGATGGTCGGACTTCCTTCGGCGCTTTTATGGGGGGCCGTGATGGCGATTCTGGCCTACCTGCCGGTGTTGGGCGCCACGCTGGTCTGGGTACCTGCGGCCCTGTATCTGTTCGTGCAGGGAGCCTATCTCAAGGTGATCATCCTGACGGTTGGCGGACTTGTCATTGCCGTACTGGATTATATTGTGCGGAACATTGTGGTCGGGGGCGCCTCCAAGATGCATACGATGCTGGCGTTTTTCAGTGTGCTCGGAGGGATTCAGCTCTTCGGCCTGGTGGGCATTGTGGCCGGTCCCTTGGTGGTGGCGGTGGGTGTCGCGTTGATAGACAGTTATCGCGCGGAGAAGGCAGCCTTCGTCATCACCACGACCGAACGCTGAGCCTTCCCGTCTCAGAAGGACCGCCTCGTCATGCGCATACATCCCAGGTCTATGGCATCTGGCGTTCGGCTTGCCTGGCTCATGGTCAAGGAGACCGTCAGCAAGTTTGTGGCCGACAATGGGCTGTTTCTCGCGAGCGGGCTGGCCTTCAACCTCTTGCTCTATTCCGTTCCCCTCGCCCTGCTGATGATCTCGCTGCTTGGTTACACGGTGCTGGACTCTGAGCGCGCGGTGCACGAAGTTCAATCGGTCGTGCAAAGAATCCTCCCTCGTTCCCAACAGGCCCTCGCGGAGAACCTAGGCGCGATTGTGGCTAATCGAGGCCTGTTGGGGGCGGCCGGCAGTCTGTCGTTCTTTGTGTTCAGCAGCACCCTCTTCGGCTCCGTTCGCATCGTCCTCAACCTGGTCTTTCAAGCCGGCCAACCGCGCGGCTTCCTGGAAGGAATCGGGAGAGACATCCTCATGATGCTGCTGACGGCGGCCTTGCTCGCGCTCACCATCGGAGCGGTGGCGGCCCTCACGTTCGTGCATGCTTTCGGGAACGAGCTGCCCCTCCTGAGCCTGTTGCGGCAACCAAGCCTGGCGGTCGCCAGCAAGCTGCTCGGCGTAGTCTTGACCGGTACGCTGCTCTATGTCCTCTATCGCTTCTCGCCGGCCAGCTCGCTCAGCCACCGAGCGCTCCTCGTCGCGTCTGTGACGGGCACGATGCTCTATCAGCTCGCGATGTGGGGGTTCGCGTGGTATGTCGTGTTCGCCCAAGATGCGATCGCGCTCTATGGGGCACTCGGTGGACTGCTGTTCTTTTTGCTGTGGCTCTATTACGCCGCCGCGGTATTTATCGTCGGAGCCGAGGTCGGCTGGGCCTACCATGTGCTCGCCGAGCGCGCGGCGCGCAAGGCGCCGACAACCTCCTGACAATCTGTGACGCGCCATGGAGCGAGGGGAGCGTACACGGCCTGACTGCTGGGATGAGCGATCAGCAGATGCAGGTGCGCGCGGGCTCCAATTCGTCGTGCGATTTCTTTGCGGAGCTTCGTAACCCGGTGCAGGTGATCGATACAATGCTGATTCAACCTGTCTCCAGAGCGCCAATTCCACAGGTTTCGTCCGGTTGATATTCGTGGGAAGGGTCGCCGCAGACGCTCTTCTTTCCCACTGTTTCCGCGACGGGGACGTGTACGACACGAATGTATATTCACGGTGCGGAGGTATGTGATGGGATTTGTATTTTTCGCGTTGATCTTGGCGTTGCTGACGGCGGCCTTTGCGCCCCAGAACTCTGACCTCACGCCCTTCTCACCTATCGAGGCATCTCGCAACAGCCGGCCTGAATGGTGTGGGGCCTTTTGCCTGACGTGCAAACAGACAGCACATCGCAAAATCGCTTTCTTCCAATTAGACTTGGGTATGCGATGTCAGGACAGGCCATCGGCCTGATAGCATGAGACTTGCGCTGATCATTCAGCAAGCGCGGTACGTTTCAGCGCCAAGAAGGAGGATGGTCGATGGGAAGATTCATAATTCTCTGCAGCATTGTGACGATAATGTGTGTGAGCTCGTGGGTCGCGGCGCAAGTGGGACCGTCGAATCTCAAACGCGGGCAGGTACTATATGCACAGCATTGTGCCAGATGTCATGGGAGCAACGGCAATGGGCTGGGACCGGATGCCCAGCACTTGATCGTCCCGCCGGCCAACTTCAACTCCCCAGGCGTGCGAAACAAGACAGATGCGGAACTCCTGACGGCCATCTCGAGTGGAGTCTTGTTCAGTGCGATGCATGGATGGCGGGATCGGCTGTCCGAACGTGAGATGATGGACATCGTCGGGTATGTGCGGATGCTGTCTCCGTTTAATCCGATCAGTTAGCGAGGCGAGGCCGTGTACGGTTTCGGTTGTGTTGGATGATCGTCTGCCTGCAGAGATCGCTTTCTCGTGTTCTGTTCGTAGCACGAGAAGAGAGCGGCTCTGTTCAATCAGCCATAGTCATCGCCGCTTTCGCGGCGTTGTCGTGCGGGCCGTTCGCCCTTGGAGTGCTCGAGTCGAGGAGCGGGGAGGGCGCTCTGGCAGTGACGTCGCAAGGCGTCGGTCTGGACAATGCAGCATGTGCTGGCGCGTGTATCGTGTTGAGGGCGCTTCCCGTCCCGGCGATCACCCCACATCTCTCTCATCTCCAGGCAAAGAGATGGGCTCTGCTTAGCAGCGCAACGTCAGCCATATGACAAAGGGACGATGACAAACGACGTCTTCATCTGGATCGGGATTGCGTTCTGTCTCAGCCAATCGGCGACCTTTGCAGGATCGAACCTGGCGGTGTTCAGCCTGAGCCGATTTCGGCTGGAAGCGGAGACGGCGGACGGCAATCGGGATGCGGCCACGGTGTTGGCAATGCGCCGGGACCCGAACTGCGTGCTGGCTACGATTGCCTGGGGTAACGTGAGTGTCAATGTCCTGCTCACGTTGCTATCGAATTCCTGCTGACCGGCGTGGCGGCGTTTCTCTTCTCGACGTTTTTCATTACGATCTTTGGGGAAATTGTGCCGCAAGGCCTGTTCTCTCGGCACGCGCTGAAAATGGCCTCCGTCTTCTCACCCCTATTACGCGGCTACCGGACGCTGCTCTACCCGGTGGTCAAGCCTTCGGCGCTGATGTTAGACGCCTGGTTCGGCAAAGAGGCCATTCGGTACTTCCGTGAATCGGAACTCAAGGACATCATCCGGCGCCATATGCTTGCGGAAGAGTCGGAGGTGGACCGAATCGAAGCCATCGGCTCTCTCAATTTTCTGACGATCGACGATATTCCCGTCGAGCGGGAAGGCGTGCCGATCGATCCGGCAAGCATCATTCATCTTCCTCTGCGGGACGGCATTCCGCATTTTCCTCCCTTCACGAAGTCCTCCGACGATCCATTGCTGAATCAGATCGATGCATCCGGCAAAACGTGGGTGGTGATCGCCGATGAACACAATCAGCCTCACCTGATGATGGACGCCGACGGGTTTCTCCGGCATGTGTTCTTTACCGACCAGCCAACGGATCCCTACGACTATTGCCACCGGCCTGTGATTATCCGCAATGGCAAGGAGCCACTCGGAAAAGTTGTGGCACAGCTCAGTTTCGACACCGCAGCCCCCGGGGATCACATCATCACGTATGACACGATTCTGCTGTGGACAGATCAGCCTCGCCTGATCACCGGCAGTGATCTCCTGGGACGTCTGTTGCGTGGCATTGTCATGCGGTCTCCGAGAAAGGAGGTCGGCGCGATTCGAGCTTTCCCTCCACAGTGATCTTTCTGTAATGTGCGGCCTTCTTGAATCCCCGTCGCCTATGGAACTGTGTCCGGGATCGTAGGAAGGGCGACCCGGCCCCCATCTTGTTCGCGGCGGTGCTCGGAACTCAGATCGCCGCGCCGCTGATCGCCGTGTAGGGCCTGTTCATGCCTCCGCTCCTGTGGAACTGGACGCGCTTTGTCTGGAGCTATGCGCTGACTGGGTTCCTCATCAATGATCGGGTCAAACTGATGGCGTATCGGATCTTTGATCGTACTCCATCGGGGTTACTGCGTTGCGCAGGCGAATGCATGTTATCACTGTATGGCCTGATGTAAAATACTGAGCTCAAGTGTGTCGAGGCGCGCGTTTGCCGGTCCGTGCGCGAGACGAAAAACAACACGAGTGCTGACGACGAGCACAGGGAGGGAGACTGCGATATGCCGGACCCAGCGAAGAAAGTGCAAGCGCCCATGCCGCCGGATCCGTCCCGACGTCGCGAATCGCTGCCGTGGCAGAGTCCGAAACCAGTCGAGGAAGACCCCGATGCGCAAAAGCGCATCCAGGCCATTCTCGAGAACTCCAGCTATCGGGAAGCCGATGAAGATGTGGAGTTTCTGCAGAGCAATGAAGCGCGCGGGGTACGCCTCCAATTGGATTATCTCAAACCGCAACTCCTGCTCGATCAACATGAGATCCAACAGACCATCGTGGTGTTTGGAGGCACGCGAATCCATGAACCGGCGACCGCGATGCGGAAGGTCGAAGAGTTGCGTGTAGCAAAGGCAGCCGATCCGATGAATCCCGAAGTGGCACGCCGTCTCTGCATTGCAGAACGTTTGCTGGCAAAGAGCGGATTCTATGATGTAGCCCGCGAGTTCGGGCGGCTGGTGGCTGAGAGCGATCAGGGGTATTCCGGACAGAAACTCGTCGTCGTGACCGGCGGCGGCCCAGGGATTATGGAGGCCGCGAATCGGGGCGCCTATGATGTCGGAGCTAAAACAATTGGATTGAACATCCATCTTCCCTCAGAACAGTATCCCAATCCTTACATCACACCGGAGCTATGCTTCCGGTTCCATTACTTTGCCATACGCAAGCTGCACTTCCTCTTGCGCGCGAAGGCATTGGTTGCATTCCCCGGCGGGTATGGCACGTTGGATGAACTATTTGAAACGCTTGCCTTGGTGCAGACGCGAACGATTAAACCGGTTCCTGTCGTCTTGGTCGGGGAGCAGTATTGGCGCCAGGCGTTCAATGTGGATTTTCTGGTTGAGGAGGGCGTTATCGATGTTGAGGACCGTGAACTCTTCTGGTTCGCGGAAACCGCGCAGGACATCTGGGACGGGATTCTGCGTTGGCATGAGGCCGCCGGGGAACCGCTTTTCCCGCCTTCCGTGGTATAGCTGTTCGGGAGGATTCCGGCTGTCGCGCTTGCTATGGATCGACACGATGGTTATCCCCTGTCGCCTTTTGCCGCAGGCCGTAGTTGCATCGAGACCTGAAATGCCCCACAGCGATTCTCCCTTCCGGGCAGTCCCTCTCTTAAGTTACTAGAAAATATTAGGCATATCGTACGCCGCCCTGGTTGTTTTCTTGCAGAAGAGTTCAGGTACGTGCGCTGTTGCTTGTTCCGCTAATCCAAGAGCGGGAGTATTTCTTCCATGCAGAGAGGACGATCTCTTGCTGTTGAGGGGGGAGTGGTGGAAAACCGAACGGAAAAGCGGTCATCAACCGGAGTGGTGCTCGTAGGATTTCTGAGCGGCGCGATATGCGGGGTCATCGCCGCAGTGCTTATTGCGCCCAGGTCAGGGAAGGAAACGAGACGTTCGATTGTGAAACTGGCTCAGGAAGTTGAAGAGGGTGTCTTGGCGAAAGCTGACGCGGTTCGGGGTGGCCTTCACGCCCGTATGGAATCGGGCAAGCAGGCTTTTGCGAAGAGCACAGCGGTATTCATTGAAGCCTTCGAGGCTGGCAAGGACGCGTTTCAGAAAGAAAAGAGCTTGCGGAGTACGCGACCGCCCACGGCGGTTCATCCTGGAGACACACCCAATGCATGATCTCGAGCAGGTCCGCAGACAATTGATCGGAGAACGGAAGGCGCTGTTTCGTCGGGCGGCGAAAACTGAAGACGAGTTGTTGTGGTTAGAAACCGACGTTGAGCCAGAAGTGCAAGAGCGCGGTCAGCAGGAGAAGCTGGTTCGGTTCCTTGACCAGATGGAGACAAGGCTCAAGACAGAGATTGAGGCGATCGATCAGGCGTTGGTCCGGCTCAGCGCGGGTCAGTATGGCTTTTGTGAGCAGTGCCGCGGCGACATCCCTGATGGCCGATTGCTGGCGCTGCCGGCGACGATGTTCTATGTCGCCTGCGTCCAGGCAAGAGAGACGGTGGGAGCGTAGTTAGATGCATGCAATTCGCATTCACGGTCGGGGCGGGCAAGGCGTGGTCACGGCGGCGGAGCTGCTATCGATCGCGGCGTTCACCGGCGGCCAGCATGCCCAGGCCTTTCCGAGTTTTGGATCTGAGCGGATGGGGGCTCCGGTCATGGCCTTCTGCCGCATCGACGAGCAGACTATTCGCACGCGCGAATCCGTGACGCATCCCGATGTCATCATCGTGCAGGATCCGACGTTACTCCACCATGTCGAGGTCTTCGGCGGCCTGGCACCATCGGGATATGTCCTGCTCAATTCGACCTTCAGCTTGGACGAACTCGGGCTCGAAGAATTTCTGAGCCGCTTACCAGGGGGCCATGTGTGCGCCTTGCCGGCCTCAGACATCGGGCAGAAACATCTCACACGGCCCATCGCGAATACGGCATTGCTGGGCGGATTCGCCGCGATCACCGGGTGGATCACGCTCGCGTCCGTCGAATCGGCGATTCGCCATAAGTTTCCCGGCGCTCTGGGGGAGGCGAACGCCGCCGCCGCCAGAGAGGCGTATGATCAGGTCACCGCGTACTTGAACGAACCAGGGAGAGTCACACCCCATGCTCGCGCAAATTGAAGGATCGCAGGCCGTGGCCGACGCGGTCGTGTTGTGCCGGCCGGAGGTCATCGCCGCCTATCCTATCTCACCGCAAACGCATATCGTTGAACGCCTGTCGCGTATGGTCAAACAGGGCGATGTCGGTCGTTGCCAATATCTGAATGTGGAATCTGAGTTCGCGGCGCTCAGCGTCCTGATCGGGGCTTCGGCGACGGGAGCACGGACCTATACCGCCACGACCAGCCAAGGCCTCCTTTTTATGGCTGAAGCGGTGTACAACGCGGCGGGGCTCGGACTTCCGATCGTGATGACCATTGCCAATCGAGCAGTCGGCGCGCCGATCAATATCTGGAACGACCACTCCGACAGCATGGCATTGCGCGATGCCGGTTGGATTCAGCTTTATGCCGACACGAATCAAGAAGCCGCCGATCTCCATATCCAGGCCTTTCGGCTGGCGGAGGAACTGAGCTGCCCGGTCATGGTCTGCATGGATGGGTACATTCTCACGCACGCCTATGAAGCGGTCGATGTGCCGACTCAAGGTCTGGTCGATGCATTCCTTCCCCCCTTCTCGCCGGTCCAGGTGCTCGATCCGACTGTGCCGATCTCGATCGGCGCGATGGTCGGACCGGAAGCCTTTACAGAGGTCAAGTATCTGGCGCACCTGCAACAGCTCCGGGCGCTTGCACTCATCCCAGAAGTGGCCGGCGCGTTTGGGCAACAGTTCCAGCGTCCATCCGGAGGCCTCTGCTCGCCCTATCGTATGGAAGAGGCCGACGTGGCGGTGGTCGCGCTGGGATCGGTGATCGGCACGATCAAAGATGCTATCGACGAATTGCGTCTCGACGGAATCGCGGCCGGCTGCGTGAAAATCGGATGCTATCGGCCCTTCCCGATGCAGCAGCTTCGCGCCGAGCTGGAAGGCGTCAGGCGTGTCATCGTGGTCGAAAAAGACTTGGCGGTGGGCATCGGAGGGATCGTGTCTGCCGACGTCCAGAGGGCTCTCCAAGGATTACCGATCCCTGTCCACACGGTCATTGCGGGATTGGGAGGACGGTCTATCCCGAAATCATCGCTGAAGCAGATGGTGCAGGATGCCCGCGCAGAGCGGCTGAGTGAGCCGCACTTCCTGGATTTGAATAGGACCGTGATCGACAACGAGCTCGCGCGGCGACGCGAGCAGCGGCGGGCAGGACCGGTGGCTGAGCAGCTCCTTCGCGCTGTGAATGCCATCGGGACCAAGGTGATCTAAGGGGAACGAACGATGTCGCCGCAACCCATCAAGTTCTATCAGACCGGTACCTATACGGCGGGGAATCGCCTACTCGACGAGGCGGCCCGCACGGTGCAGTCCCGAATGGATCGCACGAATTCCCTGAACTCGGGCCATCGCGCCTGTCAGGGATGCGGAGAAGCGTTGGGCGCGCGCTATGCCGTCGATGCCGCGATGCGGGCGTCGCATAATCGGTTGATCGCCATCAATGCCACCGGCTGTCTCGAAGTCTTCTCCAGCCCCTATCCGGAGAGCGCCTGGCAGATTCCTTGGATGCATTCGGTGTTCGGGAATGCGCCGGCAGTGGCGAGCGGTGTCGCTGCGGCCTTACGCGCAAAAGGCCGAGACGAGGTGAAAGTCATTGCCCAGGGAGGCGATGGGGCAACCGTCGATATCGGGTTTGGCTGCCTGTCCGGCCTATTCGAGCGCAATGATGATGTGCTGTACCTTTGCTACGACAATGAAGCCTACATGAACACCGGCATTCAACGTTCGGGGGCCACGCCGCCCTTTGCGCGAACGAATACGACACAGGCGGTCGGCGAGGCGCCGGGCAATTTATTGGGAACCGGCAAGAACCTGCCCCGCATCGCGATGGCGCACGGCATTCCCTACGTGGCCACCGCCTCGGTGGCGGACCTCCATGATCTGGAAGCGAAGGTCACCACCGCGATGGGTCTCCAGGGGGCGCGGTACATTCACATCCATGTGCCTTGTCCGCTGGGCTGGGGGTCCGACCCCGCGCACACCATTCGAGTAGCGCGAATGGCGGTAGAGTCCGGATTGTTTCCGTTGTTCGAGGCGCAAGCAGGACATGTCGTCGGCCGGACGTTGATTCGGCACAAAGTCCCGGTGGAGCGCTACCTGGAACTGCAAGACCGCTTCAAACATTTGTTCAAGCCGCAGGCGAACATGGAGGCGATTGCGGCCATCCAATCGATCGCCGACGCGAACATCGCCGCCTACGGACTGATCGGATAAAGGTATCGCATGCATCACAAACCGTTTGCCATCACGCTTGATCCGAACAGCAGCCTGGCCAATCACACGGGGAACTGGCGTACAATGAAACCGGTCTATGTCGATCGGTTGCCGCCGTGCAATCATACCTGCCCTGCCGGCGAAAACATTCAGGCCTGGCTCTATCATGCAGAAGAAGGGGCTTATGAAGCAGCCTGGCGGCGGCTGATGGAAGACAATCCGATGCCGGCGATTCACGGGCGCGTCTGCTACCACCCCTGCGAGAACGCCTGCAATCGTGGCCAGTTGGATGAGGCCGTGAGCATCCATGCCGTGGAACGATTTCTCGGCGACCAAGCGATCAAGCATGGGTGGCAAGTGCCGTGCGCGCCGCCGACCGGGAAGCGCGTGTTGATCGTGGGAGCCGGGCCCAGCGGGCTGTCGGCCGCCTATCATTTGACGAGGATGGGCCACGCCGTCACGATCCATGAGGCGGGTGACAAGGTTGGCGGCATGCTGCGGTATGGGATTCCTGCCTATCGCCTGCCACGCGACATTGTCGATGGGGAGGTCGCGCGCATCGAAGCGATGGGCGTCGCGATCAGGCTCAATACACGCGTTCAGGATCTCGAGGCGACTATCCAGGAGGGCGGGTTCCATGCGACGTTCCTCGCGGTCGGTGCCCACCTCGCGAGGCGCATCGACATTCCCGGGGGCGATGCCAGGCGGATGCTCGATGCCGCGACATTTCTGAGCCGCATGGAAGGTCCGTTCCCCCTCAAACTCGGGCGGCGAGTGGCTGTCTATGGTGGAGGCAATACCGCGATCGACGTGGCGCGGACGGCCGAGCGATTGGGGGTCGAGCCGGTGATCATCTACCGACGGAACGAAGCCCACGCGCCCGCGTTCAAGGAAGAAGTCGCGGAGGCCCTGGAAGAAGGAGTGCGGTTTCAATGGCTCCGCCGCATCGCGAAGGCCGACGAGGCCAATCTGACAGTGGAAGTGATGGAACTGGACGAGCACGGCAAGCCGACACCCACCGGCCGGTTCGAAACGATTGAGGCAGACACGGTGATTCTTGCGCTAGGCCAGAAGGCGGATACCGGTTTCCTGCGGAGCCTGCCGGATGTGCGTCTGTCGGACGACGGCACGATCGACGTCGACCAACGCATGATGACCGGTCATCCTGGTCTGTTTGCCGGAGGAGATATGGTCCCGGGTGAGCAGTCCGTGAGCATGGCGACCGGCCATGGGAAACAGGCCGCCCGCCACGTCGATGCCTATCTGCGCGGGACCCTGTACGTGAAGCCTCCGTCCCACCCCCTGGCCTCGTTCGACCGTGTGAATCCCTGGTATTACACCGATGCGGCCCAGTCCACGCAACCGGTGCTGGCGCTCGCCCGGCGGCGCGCATCCTTCGAGGAAATAGTCGGAGGGCTCAGTGCCAATACCGCCTTGCTGGAGGCGCGCCGCTGCTTGTCCTGCGGCAACTGTTTCGAATGCGATAACTGCTATGCCGTTTGTCCGGACAACGCCGTCATCAAGCTGGGAACAGGCAACCGGTTCGCAATCAATTATGATTACTGCAAAGGCTGCGGACTCTGCGCCGAGGAATGTCCCTGCGGGGCGATCGACATGGTGAAGGAGTTAAAATAATTCGCACGGCATCACGACAAGCCCCTCAGTTTCACTGAATCGCTCTCTGGGAGCGCATGAGGGGTCATCATGCGTCATGGGCACGGGGGGAATTGCTCGGGCGTCGGATGTCATGTGCGGAGTTCACGACTCATAATCTCGCGTTCCGCATCCAGCCAGTCTTGCAGATCACACCCATTCCGATAGCCTCGTTCCTCATGGAGGGCATAGGCACGGGCAGCGATCCGCTCGTGTAGGCCATCCACATTGGCAGATGGCTGCAGGTCACGTGCAGTTGGTCTGGCCTTTTCCGATCCACTCGTGATCGCAACTTTTGTCTTTTTAGCTCCGGCGCCAGAGCCCGATTTCTTGGACGTCATCCTCACCTCCGTTAGGTAGCGGCCAACACCTGCTCCGCAGTCTGCGGAACCGGATGTGGGGTGAACGGTTGATCGAGGCAGTGCAGGGGAAACGCCGGGGTTTTGCCGATGCGACGGATCGTTTCGGCGATCCGTTCCGGTTTGCCCCAATCGCTCCAGAGCACGCCCGTCAGCTCCCCCATCGCCGCCACTAGGTCGGGCAGTCACCTCCACCGCCGCCGGCCGGCGAGGGGCTGGCAGTCATGATTGGGTTCGGCGGAGCGGCACATGTCCCGGTTGGCCACAACCATTACATCGACCCACTCGCCGCAGTTCACGCAACGCCAGGCCAGCGCAGAAGATGTCTCGGCGATTTCGACCAACAAGGATTCCGTGAAACCCGGCACCATCAGGCCATGGCACCGGGCGCAGGTCGCATGCTCACTCGCGCCACTTCTGGTGGAAGACGTTCGATGGTTCATGACGTCAGCGTCTCCTTGCCGTCTGCCGGCGGATGGTGCGCGGACGCCTGGAACAGGCGCGCGCAGGGCGGGCAGGCATCGTCGACTCGATCAAGATCGTCCCAGTGCAATCCGTATTTCATGAGGTACGCATGGGCGTCGATCCATGGGGCCTGCCCGCCTTCGGGTTGCACATCGTCGAACATCTGTCCGCACCCATCGCACAATCGAACGGCTGGACGTCTCATGTTTCACCCTAATATGAACGCGATGGCCACTTACCCGAGCAGGGGTTGTGCCAGGTCGAATGTCCTCTAGCGAAACTGTGATCGATGAGCGAAAAATCATGTGCGTAGAAGCGATCACGCGTGAAGTCAGCGATCTCGTCGGCGCTGTCTTTGCGACGCCAATTGCTACAGCGCAGGGACTATTCATGAGGTTTTTCGCGCCACAGGCTCATCGAATAACCTTCCTTGTATCATCGAGTCACGGCTCGGACGAGTTCGCACGCGGGGACACGTGTCAGGCTATTCCTGTCCGATCAGGGCGCAGGTTCTCTCCCCCTGCGTCTCAGACACCGCCCCGCGCCTGGCGCATGCCAACACGCGCGCGCAAGGCGGGCAGGTATCGTCGACTCGGTCAAGATCGTCCCAGTGCAATCCGTATTTCATGAGGTACGCATGGGCGTCGATCCATGGGGCCTGCTCGCCTTCCGGTTGAATGGCATCGCAGAAGTACCCGCATCCGACACAGAACCGCACTGATACTGGTATGGGTTTCATGCGTACACCTCCTTGCCCGCGGCATGCACTAATGGAAGGGACAGTTGGTACCCCGATCTGGGAAAGCGGCGCAGCACCAACCGGCCGTCCCGCGACATCCGGTCTACGGTGGCGAAAATCTCACTCCAGTCATGATTCGGAAGCTGCACGACGAGATCGTCCAGGCAGCAGGGACCGGTTCTTTGCAAGACGTCGATGATGGGATCTTCCATGGTGTCGTTCAGGCGGTTCATGCGACGGACCTCCGGTGGGGGTGAGGCGCTCATGTTCGTCCGCATCATGCACCGATAGACGCGCGCGCCGGAACTAGGGAACGTACCAGAATGAGGAAGAAAAGTTATCTGAGGCGCAATCCGCCATCCATCATCATGCACTGCGGGCTCGTGCATCGCGCGCCTCTGTCGGTGTACACTGCTTTCCTTGGCGATGAGACAAACCAATAGGTGTGCGGCTATTCTGCGCCGCTGCCAGGACTCAGCCTGTGGATGTATTCCAGTGGAAAGGGTCTCTTGAAACAAGACATCCCGACATCACGCACAAGAGGCTTCACATTTTCGCGAGCATTTGGCGAGCCAATCGAAATCCATTCTGGTCGCGCTTGTGACTCCGGGGAGACAGGCGTGTGACCGTATCGACGTTTCGTAACATGCCAGGCGGCTGGATTATTGCAGCAGCAGCAGCAGCAGCAGCAGTCTTCATTCTAGACCTGCTGACTCCCCTCGGTTACGCCGTGCCGACGTTGTACGTGCTGCCGGTTCTCCTTACCTGGCTTGTTCCCGGGCAGCAGAGCATCATCCTGGCGGTCGGGAGTGCGTTGGGGCTCACGTGGCTGGGAATCCTGCTCTCTCCTGGCGAGATTTCCTTTGAAGCAGTGACGAATCGCACGATGGCCTCGGCGCTACTGCTGGTCGTGGCTGGTCTCCTGGTAAAACAGAAACAATCGGCGCAGCAGGCTGCGGATACTCATGAGGCGCGGTGCGAGAGCGAAGAGCGACTCCGTTTGGCCATGGAAATTGCGCGCCTGGGCGCCTGGGACTGGAACGTCGCGGCAAACACCGCGATCTATTCGCCGACACTCGGCCCTCTGTTCGGCCTCCCTCCCGGAACTCGGCATGTCACGGTTGAGGAATTCATGCAGGCGGTCCATCCCGAGGACCGGGATCGAATTGGCCGGGCGATTACACAGTCCCTCGAAACCGATATGGCCTTTCGCGAGGACTATCGAACGATTTGGCCGGATGGCACCATCCACTGGCTGAGCGACCGAGGACATGTGTATCGTAACCAGGCCGGCAAGCCCGTGCGCATGATCGGCGTCATTCTAGACATTACCGAGCGTACGCAAGTTGAAGAGGCGCTCGGCAAAATAAATATTATGCTGAAACAGCAGGTAGCGGAACGCACCGCCGAACTGGCAAAGGCCAACGAGCGCTTCGAGTGGGTTGCCAAGGCGACGCACGATGGCCTGTGGGATTGGGATCTCGTAGGCGAGACGGTCTATTTTTCTCCCCGCTGGAAAGAAATGCATGGGTTTCAGGAGACGGACAACCTGGAATCGAGCCAGGAGTGGTCCGAAAGGATCCACCCGGAGGATCGACCACGCGTCTTGGCGCGGCTCCAAGCCTATTGGCAGCAGCAGCGCCCAGAGTTCTGGGAGGAATACCGCATCCGGCGGAAAGATGGGACCGTGATGTGGGTGCTGGACCGGGGAGCCGCTCTCTGGGACGAACAGGGACGCGCGGTCCGCATGGTCGGCGCGGAGACGGATATCACCTGGCGCAAGGAAGCGGAAGACACGTTGCGCCGGAGCGCGCACGAGTTCCGCGCCTTGGCCGACAATGTACCGGCTCTCTTTAGTTACATCGACAGGGATCGGCGTTATCGGTTCGTCAACCGACGGTATGAGGACCTCTTCGGTCTGCCCGGCGAAGAGATTGTGGGAATGAGCATGTACGAGCTGCTCGGCTCCGAGGGATATGCTGAGGTGCGGACGAATCTTGACGCGGCCTTCCAGGGTCACGCCGTTTCGTTCGAGTACCGTCTGCCGGGGCCAGGGGCGACCGTCCATTGGTTTGCCGCACAGTATGTGCCGGACCAAGACGAACAAGGGAACGTGGCCGGTCTCTTCATCCTGCTGGCCGATATCACGCCACTCAAAGCTACCGAAGCGGCCCTCCGGGAACGCGAAGCGCAACTGGAGTCTCTCGGCGCCCAGTTGCTGCAGGCTCAGGAAGAGGAGCGGCGGCGGATCGCGCGGGAACTGCACGATGATTTCGCTCAGCGGCTGGCCGCGCTCACGATCGACTTGCGCAGGGTCTGTTTGGAGGCGTCTGACTCGCAGCCCTCAGGAGCATCCAGCCTGCGGCTGCTGGGAGACTCGGCAGAGCATCTGGCGACTGATCTGCAACAGATGGCGCACCGTCTTCATCCGTCGATTTTGGAACATGCGGGCTTGGAAGCTGCGGTTCATGAACTGAGTGATGAGTTCGCCGCGCGAACGGGATTATCGACAGAAGTCATCGTTCGCAATGTGCCTCAGGCTCTGCCGCGCGATCAGGCGACCTGTCTCTATCGTGTGTTGCAGGAAAGTTTGCAGAATGTGCACAAGCATGCTGAGGCCACCACGGTGCTGGTCCGGCTCCTGCGTACGAGCCGCGGTCTGGGGCTCTGTGTCCACGATGACGGACAGGGGTTTGAATCGAGGCAGGCCGGAGCGCGTCGGAACGGCCTCGGCTTGACCAGCATGGCGGAGCGGGTGGGGCTTGTGAAGGGAACGTTCCACATCCGGACGAAACCCGGCGAGGGGACGGAAGTGCATGTCTGGGTGCCGCTGGAAGATGTGAAGCGTGATGAGTGATGCGTGAAGTGAGGAGGGAGTTCGTGTGAAGAAGCCCCGCGTGCTGATCGCCGACGATCATTCCATTCTGGTGGCCGGTCTGCGCAAACTGGTCGAGGATCGCTGTGAGGTGGTCGGGACGGTCGCGGACGGCCGGGCATTGGTCGAGGCGGCGGATCGGCTGAAGCCGGAGCTGATTCTCCTGGATATTTCGATGCCGCTCTTGAACGGCTTGGATGCGGCGCGCCAGATCAAGAAGGCTCTGCCGGAGGCGAAGCTGCTGTTTCTCACGATGCATGCGAGCCCCACCTACGCCACCGAAGCCATGAAAGCCGGGGCGAGCGGGTATCTGTTGAAACAGTCCGCCGCCACTGAGTTGCCGCAGGCCATCGAGGCGGCGCTCAAAGGGCAGACCTATCTCACGCCGGCCATGACCAAGACCGTCCTCGAAACGGCCCTGCGACCGAAGGAGGCGGAGCTCAAAAGCTCGGTGATGGATTTGACCCCGCGGCAGCGCGAAGTGCTGCAATTGATCGCCGAAGGCAAGAGCCCGAAAGAGGCGGCGGTCATCCTGAATGTCTCGGTCAAGACGGTGGAGTTCCATAAGGCCCGCATCATGGAGCAGCTCGATCTGCATTCCACCCCCGCGCTTATCAAGTTTGCGATTGCCGAAGGGCTGGCGAGCGCGGAGTCCTGATCCGTTCCAACTGCCCCCTAGTAGCGAATCCCCCCTGCGCCTAGGCCGTTCCCTAGTTCTGTTCCCAGCCGCGATCCGGTATAGCTGTTCCACGCACAAGCGGGTTGAGATACACGATGCGATCGATCCTGGTTCCTATCTGTGCCGTGTGACTGATAGGGCGGAGCCTGTCCGCGACAGGATGCATACTCCGGAGGCCCGGGATGTGAGGACGCGTGATGACACCCCGTATTCTGCTGGCGGACGATCACCCACAAATATTGACGAATCTCCGTCACCTTGCCGAGAAGGTCGGCGAGGTCGTCGGGGCCGTGCAAGACGGACGTGCGGTGTTTGCGGAGGCGTGTCGCCTACATCCGGACGTGATCGTCTTGGATCTGAGGATGCCGGGGGTGAGCGGGCTCGATGCGGCGCGGATGCTCCGGCGGGACGTGCCGGAGAGCAAGGTGATCATCTGCACCGTCCACGCGAATCCGCGGACGATCGAGGAAGCGTTCGCCGCGGGGGCGATGGGGTTCGTGCGGAAACAGTCGGCCCATACGGACCTTGCGGCGGCGATTCATGCAGTGCTCGCGGGCGGCAGGTTTGTGAGTCCTGCGCGACGCGATAGTGAGGGAAACCCGGAGACGGAAGATTCGGCAAGAGATTCTCACGAGGGAGGTGAACGATGAAGGCCGGGATGCTCAATGGACATGCAAAGAGGGATGCAGGCAAGACCAGGCGAACGCCGAGCCGGGAGAAGCCGCTCGCGACAGCCATAGCGGACAGCGATCGAATGATTCGCCTGCTGCATGTGGCACAAGAGATGGGCGGACCGATCACTGTCGTCATTGGGCGCATGGAGTATCTCTTGGAACGCGGCGCGGACAGAGAAACGGCGCGCAGTCTTAAGGCCATCATCTCCCAAGCGCAACAACTCGCAGCACTGCGGCAACAACTGTTGGATGAGGCGCGCAGCACCCTCGGTGTCGCCGATCGCGCTTCACCCGTTCTAATCGAGAAAGGGCGGAGTGAAGCATAACTCCCCACGGGTGTTCCCTCGATCTGTTGCGCAACGGGTCAGACGAATCTTCAGAGAGTGTTTATCGGAAGGTTTCAAGCGGTCCAGGTCTTGCAAAATGAATGTCATGACTCACGCGAGTGATGCGTACCATAACAATCTATAGCAGGAGGTTCCTATGAAGCAGTTAGTGGGAATGATGGCGGTGGCAATCGGCGCCATATTGGTGCTGAATGGTCCCGCGTGGAGCGGTGACAAGGGCAAGAACGATGAATCGAAAGAGACAGTCGAAATGGCCACAGCGGCCAAGGTGACAATCGATCAAGCGATCAAGACAGCCTCGGAAAAAGTGCCTGGCAAGGTCGTCGAGGCCGAGTTAGAGAAAAAACACGACAAACTCGTGTGGGAGGTCGAGGTCGTCACGGCGGAGAACAAGGTGATGGAGATCCACATCGATGCCGAGACCGGAGCCGTGATCGACGTGGAGGAAGAGAAGCCGGGGAAAGACGTGAAGCGCGAGCGGAAGCAGGAACGCAAACAGGAGCACAAGCCATGACAGAACCGGTCGATCGACAGACAGACCAGAAAATGTCCGGGTGTGATGGCGTCGGCGTCTTCATGGTGGGGGCCTTGACGTTCGCCACCGGCGTGCTTGTCGGACTGGCCGCAGGAATTGTGGCCGCTCCGCATTCCGGCGCCTACACGCGCCGGCAACTCCAGAATCTGGCGGAAGACGCCAAGGAGCGCGCCTCCGGTCTGGCGGCAGATGCCAAGGCAGCCATTGACGATGTGGTGCAACAAGGGAAGCGGATTGTGAGTTGAATGTCTCAGTGCGTTCCGCGTCGTTGCGGTCGGCAAGTCTATTTTGCCGGGGAGGCGAAGAGATGTGTCCGTCGATTCTATCAGATCCAAAAAAAGAAACGGATTGACGCGGCGGGTTCCCCGTCGCGTCCCAAGAAGGCCGCCGGAGCGGCCATTGCAGCCGGGAGCGCCGCCGAAACCGCCCAAGCCCGTACGGAAGCCGATCAACCCGCCGAAACGTATTCCTGCGCAACCGCAGCGACGCCGCACAAGGAGCGATGCTTATGGTGCGCCTACCGGTGCATGCACGGATGGATTCGGTCACGTGCTTGCGGTTGCGATCAGAAGAACTCAGGGAGAAGGATAGAGCAGGGGGGGTGTGGCAAAATAAATCTGACCGGAGGAGAGATCACACATGAGTACAAAGCTCGGCAAACGCTACGACACATCCTACAAGAAGAGGGAACATCCGAAACAAGATCCCTATGCGATGCTCAAAGCCCCGAAAGGGCCGGTAATCTGCCGGAAATGTTTGGCGATTTATGCAGACAAGCGGTGGCACTTCGATACAGTCGAAGCCCCCAAACTGGCGGCGTCTCCTCGCACGAAGAAGCTCGTCTGTCCCGCCTGCCAGAAAACCCGGGACGACTATCCCGAAGGGATCGTGACCTTGAAGTGGTCCGATCTGCGGGAGCACGAGCCAGAGATCAGGGGGTTGATCGCCAATGTGGAAGCGCGCGCGTTATCGGTCAATCCCCTCGATCGGGTGATGAAGATCGTCCGGCGCAAGAAAGAGTTAGAAATACAGACGACCAACGACCGGCTGGCGCAGCGCATCGGACGCGCGCTGGTGCGGTCGTATAAAGGAAAGTCGGCTTACCACTGGGCTCATCGCGATATGCTGGTCCGGGTGACGTGGGAAGGGCCGGAACCACAACCGGAACCGAAAACGAAGGCCCGTCAACGAGTCCGATCGAAAGCCTAGGGTATGGACATCCATTTTTATGGGGCCACCCGTGAAGTCACGGGTTCGTGCTCTCTCCTGCGCATAGGCAAATACCGCATTCTTGTGGATTGCGGGTTGATTCAAGGTAGTCCGCAGCACGAGCAGCATAACCGCGATCCCTTTCCGTTCGAGCCGAGCGAGATCGACGCGGTCGTTCTCACCCATGCGCATCTGGATCACTCGGGGCGGCTGCCGCTCTTGGTGAAGCAGGGCTTCAAGGGGCCCATCCATACCCATCGGGCCACGGCCGATTTGTGCCGGATCATGCTGGAAGACGCTGGCTATCTGAATGAGAAAGATACCGCCTGGGAAAACCGGAAACGCGAGCGTCAGGGGAAGGAGCCGCTCCCGCCACTGTACACCCAGGAGGAAGCGCGTCTGGCTCATAAGCAGTTCCGTGCGCTGGAATACGGCAAGACCAAGAAGATTCTTCCCGGCATCGCACTCACTCTCCTCGATGCCGGCCACATTCTGGGTTCCGCCATCGCGCAACTAGAACTCAACGATGGCAGCCAACGGCGTGTCGTCGTCTTTAGCGGCGACCTTGGCCACTCAGGCGCGCCCATCTTGCGCGACCCCGAGCCGGTCCGGGAAGCCGATCTGGTCGTGATGGAGAGCACCTATGGGAATCGGCAGCATCGCCCCTGGGAGGCTACCTGGCAGGAGATAGGAGAGATTCTCTCCCATGCCCGCGCCCGCCAAGGCAACGTGCTCATTCCCGCCTTCGCAGTCGGGCGCACTCAGGAACTGCTCTATGTCTTCAAGCAGCATTACCAGGAATGGGGACTGGACCACTGGCAAATCTTTCTGGACAGTCCCATGGCCATTAAAGCGACCAGGGTCTATCAAAAGCACGGCACGGTGTATGACGCACGTGCCAGGCAGATCCTGGAACAGGTCGGCGATCCGTTCGCGATGCCCAACCTGACCATGAGCAAGCTCTCAACGCAATCCATGGCGATCAACAAGATGCATTCCGGCGCCATCATCATTGCCGGCAGCGGGATGTGTACCGGCGGACGCATCACCCACCACCTCAAACACAATGCCTGGCGCCCGCACGCGCATATTCTGATTGTCGGCTTCCAGGCCGCGGGCACCAGGGGCAGGGCCTTGGTGGATGGCGCCGAGGAAATCCATCTATGGGGCGAACCCGTCAAGATCAACGCGCAGGTGCATACCATCGGCGGTCTCTCCGCGCATGCCGATCAGAAGGGGTTGATGGACTGGTATGGGCGGTTCGAAGGGCGTCCCAGGGTGGCCTTGGTGCATGGCGAACCGGAATCGATGCAAGCCCTGGCCTCCCAGTTACAGAACGAACTACAGGCCGAAGTCATGCAGCCTGAATTTGGTGAACGGCTGGATCTGGCAAGGCTGTGACGCAGGGCGATATGGAGTCCGCATTTCATGAAGAGACGGAATTCACGTGTCACACACATTCCAGGGAGCGCCAATGAGTGAAGCACAATACCCTGTTCCGGAAGAGTTCCGAAGGCAGGCCCATATCACCGAGTCACGATATCAGGACATGTATCAACGCTCAGTGGAAGACCCCGAAGGCTTCTGGAGTGAACAAGCTCAAGAGTTTGTGACCTGGTCAGGGCCCTGGAACAGAGTGCTGGATTGGGACTTCAAGACAGGTCATGTCCGCTGGTTCGAAGGCGGCAAACTGAACGCCTCGTATAATTGCATCGACCGGCATCTGGCCGGGCGCGGTGAACAGACCGCGATCATCTGGGAGGGGAATGAGCCGAGTCAGAGTCGCTCGATCACCTATCGCGAACTGCACGCACAGGTCTGTCGATTCGCCAACGTGCTCAAGGATCGCGGCATCGGCAAAGGCGACCGGGTGTGCCTGTACATGCCGATGATCCCCGAAGCCGTCTTCGCCATGCTCGCCTGCGCCCGCATCGGCGCCATCCATTCGGTGGTGTTCGCCGGGTTCTCGTCCGAAGCCTTCAAGCATCGCGTGCAGGACTGCGGGTGCCGCCTGGTCGTCACCGTCGATGGGTATCGACACGGCGACAAGGGGATTGACCACAAGAAGAAGGTGGATCAGGCACTGGAGGAATGCCCCGGCGTCAAGACCGTGCTGGCGGTGAAACATCGCGGGGAGGCGATCGCCTGGAAGCGCGAGCGCGACGTCTGGTACGACGAAGCCATCGCCGGCAGTTCACCTGAATGCCCGGTCGAGGAAATGGACGCGGAAGACCCGTTGTTCATTCTCTATACCTCCGGCTCAACGGGAAAACCGAAGGGCCTGGTGCACACGACGGGAGGCTATCTGCTCTTCGCCGCCATCACGCATAAATACACCTTCGATTACCACGACGGCGAGGTGTACTGGTGTACCGCGGACATCGGCTGGATCACCGGCCATACCTACATCGTCTATGGTCCATTGGCCAATGGCGCGACGACGCTACTGTTCGAAGGCGTGCCCCATTATCCGGACTACTCCCGTTTCTGGCAGGTCGTGGATAAGCACCTGGTCAATATTTTCTATACGGCGCCCACGGCGATACGCGCCCTGATGGCTGAAGGCGAGGAGCCGGTGAAGAAGACCAGCCGCCGGAGCCTGCGAGTGCTGGGCACGGTCGGTGAGCCCATCGATCCCAAGGCCTGGGAATGGTTTCATCGGGTTGTCGGAGATGGACGCTGTCCCATTGCCGACACCTGGTGGCAGACGGAAACCGGCGGTCTGCTCTTAACTCCCCTGCCAGGGGCCATGCCGTTGAAACCGGGGTCGGTGGCCAAGCCATTCTTCGGTGTAGTCCCGGCTCTGGTGGATGAGGCAGGGACGATCCTCCAAGGCGAGGCCCAGGGCCGGTTGGTCATCACCCGTTCCTGGCCCGCTTTGGCGCGCACAATCTATGGGAACCATGAGCGCTTCATCAAGACCTATTTCAGCAGATTTCCGGGCCTCTATGACACCGAGGACGGCGCCCGGCGC
The DNA here is from genome assembly GCA_030692565.1 of Nitrospira sp. Lineage (NCBI taxonomy): Bacteria > Pseudomonadati > Nitrospirota > Nitrospiria > Nitrospirales > Nitrospiraceae > Nitrospira > Nitrospira sp. Next base: position 48,356 of record JAUYAO010000031.1, on the reverse strand, counting down.
GACGCGGACGGCTATTACTGGATCACCGGGCGGGTCGATGACGTCTTGAACGTGTCCGGTCATCGCCTGGGGACCGCCGAGCTGGAGAGTGCGCTGGCTAAGCACCCAGATGTAGCCGAGGCCTCTGTGGTCGGCTACCCCCATGCCATCAAGGGGCAGGGCATCTATGCCTACGTCGTGTTGAACGAAGGCGTCGAACCATCGGACGCATTGCGTACAGCCCTTGTCGGACAGGTGCGCAACGAAATCGGCCCTATCGCCAAACCCGATGTTATCCAATGGGCCGATGGTCTTCCCAAGACCCGATCCGGAAAGATCATGCGCCGCATCTTGCGCAAGATTGCGGCGAACGAACTGGATGATCTGGGGGATACCTCGACCCTGGCCGATCCGACCGTCGTCGACGCCTTGATTGTAAAACGCCGGAAGCTGTAGCGGGGGCCGTTCGCGCAAGACATTTTCACCGCCATAGAGGGCGTTCGTAGCCTCCCACTCCGTCCTTCGTCCTTTTCATAATCGTTCGCCTCCTCTTCAGCCAGATGCGACTGACCAAATCCCATGTGCCGTCTTGTCGCAGTCTGCGACAGTCTTCTTTGGCCGGATGTCCCCTTTTGCCCCAACGGTACTCAATTCTTTGCTCAAAGGACTAGGTAAATAAATCAGAGAATGTTCTGCATAAAGGTGGATAGGGGGCGAAAAACCGAGTGCGTGTCGGAGGACCAATATGAGGGAACAAGTCTTGCGGATTAAAGAATGTGTATGCTTGCGAAAAACGTATGTGAACGTGTGGGTAGCGCGTTCGTCTTCAAGAGAGATGCTCGATTGAGGATGGAGATTTAAGAAGGACCGGAAGGAGGCACGTATGACGAAAGAAGAAAAGATCAAGAAGATCGCCCCGTGGATTGATCCAGAAGAGCGGGTAACGGTGAATTTTCTCGACGCAAGGGACTTAAATGCGGAAGTCACTGGCTGTAGCAGCGAACTCGTGGACCTGGCAATTGAAACGAACGTGACTCACATGAAACAGAGGATATCAGTCCCGTTGAGCCGCACGGACGTGTCGGAAGATTTATCCCACTATACCCGAGATCCGGAGCGACCGTTGAAGCATCGCCGATTGATGTTAGTCGTCGATGACAAGCGACCGCCGATCATTTACTAGAAGGGCGCTGCGAAATACCACTCGGCATCGACGTCGATGGAAACGGCATGTATTCACAATCGATAAATCAATGAGGCCGGTCAGCGCGCGTGGAACAATGGACAGCGAAGCATGTTCGCATATTTTCTTAATCGCCCCCTGCCGTCGAAGCTTGAGGGGTTAACTGACCTTGCGCTCGATCTTCGTTGGACCTGGAGTCACGCTACCGACCGGCTGTGGGAAATGCTGGATCCCGAGGCATGGGAGCGGACTCGTAACCCGTACTTTATCTTGCAAAATGTCTCGCAAGCCCGGCTGGAAGAAGCTGCGGAGGACCGCGAGTTCGCAGAGGAACTGCGGACATGGCTCGCGCAGCGGCAGCGCTATTTGCAAGACCCTGGCTGGTTCGGACGTGAGCGAGGCGCACAAAGCCCGAAAGGCGTCGCCTATTTCAGCATGGAGTTCGGGCTAGGAGAAGCGCTGCCGATCTATTCGGGCGGTCTGGGTATTCTGGCTGGGGACTTTCTGAAAACCGCGAGCGACTTGGGGGTCCCGGTCGTCGGGATTGGACTCCTCTATCAACAAGGCTACTTTCGGCAAATCCTGGATCCCGAGGGCCGGCAAGGCGAGGCCTATCCGTATAACGATCCTATGGTACTGCCCATCACCCCGGCGCCGAACCGCGAGGGAGGGTGGCTGAGAATCCGTCTGGAATTGCCCGGGCGAGCGATTCTATTACGAGTTTGGCAAGCTCGTGTAGGTAAAGTCACGTTGTATTTGTTGGACAGCAACGATCTGCTCAACAGCCCTCCTGACCGTGGCGCCACGGCGCATCTCTATCCCACCGATGAGAAAGTGCGTCTGACGCAGGAAATCATTCTCGGTATCGGAGGGTGGCGTGTGCTCGAAGAGCTTGGACTTGATATTGAGCTCTGCCACCTCAACGAGGGCCATGCCGCTTTTGCGGTGCTCGCGCGCGCCCTCAGTTTTATGCGTCAGACCGGGCACTCATTTTCGGTGGCGTTCCAGGCCACCAGATCCGGCAATGTGTTCACCACCCATACGCCGGTCGAAGCCGGGTTCGACCGGTTCTCTCATGAACTCATTCGCCCATACGCGTCGTATCTTGCAGAGGTGGCCCATGTGCCACTCGACGATCTGCTAGCCCTGGGACGCAAGGATGCCGGCAACCACGCCGAGCCGTTCAACATGGCCTTCCTGGCCATGCGAGGGAGTGGAACGATTAATGGAGTCAGTCGGCTCCATGGCGTCGTCAGCCGAGGCATTTTTCAGCCGCTCTTTCCCAACTGGCCATCACATGAGGTCCCGATCGGACATGTGACTAACGGCGTGCATATGCCGTCTTGGGATTCGGAGGAGGCGGATGCACTCTGGACACGTACCTGTGGCAAAGAACGATGGCTGGGCAGCCTTGATGAGTTGTGTGTCTCCATCGGTCAGGTGAATGACGACAGTTTGTGGTCGATTCGCGCATCGGCGCGATATGCCCTGATTTGCTATGCCCGCCGTCGGCTGGTTCGCCAGATGCGAGAACGAGGAGCGGCGGCAGAGCATGTGCAACAGGCTGAAGGCATACTAGATCCCAATACGATCACCTTGGGGTTTGCCAGACGGTTCGCGTCATATAAGCGTCCGACCCTCATGCTGCATGATCCGGCCCGGCTGGCACGGATGCTCTGTCAGACTGATCGTCCAGTCCAGTTGATCGTGGCGGGCAAGGCGCACCCTCATGACGAGGAAGGGAAGCGCCTGGTGCACGAGTTAACGCGCTTTTCGGCACGCGCGGACATCTGGGACCGTATCGTGTTCCTGGAAGATTACGATATGACGCTGGCGCAGTATCTCGTGGCCGGCATCGATGTTTGGCTCAACACGCCCAGGAGGCCGTGGGAGGCCTGTGGCACCAGCGGCATGAAAGTCCTGGTCAATGGGGGCCTCAACCTCTCAGAGTTGGACGGATGGTGGGCCGAGGCCTATGCGCCGGATGTTGGATGGGCGCTGGGCGACGGGCGAGAACATCATGAACCGGAGTACGATGCGGTGGAAGCCACGAGACTCTATGAGCTGTTGGAACAACAAGTTATTCCGGAGTTTTACGATCGGGATCCTGCCGGCATCCCGCATGCGTGGCTGACGCGTATCCGGGCCAGCCTGTCTCGTCTCACGCCGCAATTCAGCAGCAATCGGATGGTGCGAGAATATGTGGACACGATCTATGTCCCGGCTTGTGCGTTACTGAGACATCGTCTCGAGCATGAGGGGAAGCTGGCCGTTGAATTGGACGAGTGGCAGGTGCGGATACGCCAAAGCTGGAAAGAGATTCGATTCGGCGACCTCCAGGTCACCAGCGTGGGGGACCATTGGCATTTCGAAGTGCTTGTCTATTTCGGGGACCTCGACCCGGATCAGATACGAGTCGAACTCTATGCCGATCCGCAGGACGACGGCGAACGCCCCACGCGCATCGTCATGCATCAGCAGGGAACGATCCCCGGTTCGGTACATGGGTATGTTTTCTGGGCGGATAGCCCTGCCACACGCCCCGCGCATCATTTTACGCCCCGTATCGTGCCGTTCCATCCTGCGGCCACGGTGCCGCTGGAGGAGTCGCTCATCCTATGGAAACAGTGATTGATCGATCCCCTCGCTTAGGCACAGTGGTCTCGGTGCGTGGCAGTGTTATCGATGTGCGGTTCGATGGCCATCTGCCGCCCATCTACTCATTGCTGTACGCGAAGGAGGGGGGAATTGCCATCGAGGTGCTAGCGCAACTCGATGCACATCGCGTGCGCGGAATTGCCCTGACCCCGACCCAAGGTCTTGCCCGCGGCATGGCGGTGGAAGATACGGGTGGGCCGTTGAAGGCGCCGGTTGGCAAGGGCATTCTCTCGCGAATGTTCGACGTGTTCGGGAACGTCATCGACCGCCAAGCGGCGCCGACAGAAGTGCAATGGCGCTCAGTCCATCGAGACCCGCCGGCGTTAGCGCGGCGTTCCACGAAATCAGAGATTTTTGAGACGGGGATCAAGGTCATCGATGTGCTGATGCCGCTCGAACGCGGCGGCAAGGCGGGCCTGTTCGGTGGGGCGGGCGTGGGCAAGACGGTCCTGCTCACGGAAATGATTCACAACATGATCGGGCACCAGAAGGGCGTGAGTATTTTTTGCGGAATCGGCGAACGATGTCGTGAGGGGGAGGAACTGTACCGCGACATGAAGGAAGCCGGTGTGTTGCCGAACATGGTGATGGTCTTCGGCCAAATGAACGAGCCTCCGGGCAGCCGGTTCCGCGTGGGGCACGCCGCGTTGACGATGGCCGAGTATTTTCGCGACGACGAGCACCGCGATGTACTGCTGCTCATGGATAACATTTTTCGCTTCATCCAGGCCGGCATGGAAGTGTCCGGCTTGATGGGGCAGATGCCGTCGCGTCTGGGCTATCAGCCCACGATGGGTACCGAGCTGTCGGCGCTCGAGGAGCGTATCGCTAACACCGATACCGGCGCCATCACCTCAATCCAGGCGGTGTATGTGCCGGCCGACGATTTCACCGATCCGGCGGCGGTGCATACCTTCTCGCATCTCTCCGCCTCCATCGTGCTTTCTCGCAAACGGGCCGGTGAGGGACTGTACCCTGCAATCGACCCGCTGCAATCCAGCTCCAAGATGGCCACGCCGGGCATCGTGGGCGAACGGCATTACGCTTTGGCGCAGGAAATTCGGCGGACGCTTGCGCAATACGGGGAACTCAAGGACATCATCGCCATGCTTGGCCTGGAGCAGCTTTCGCCGGAGGACCGCAACGTGGTCGCCCGCGCACGCCGGTTGGAGAGGTTTCTTACCCAGCCGTTTTTCACGACTGAGCCGTTCACGGGCCTCACAGGAAAGCTCGTCAGCCTTAATGAGACACTGGACGGCTGTGAACGAATCCTGCGCGATGAATTCAAAGACTACCCGGAGAGCGCCCTCTATATGATCGGGGCGATTGACGAAGCGAAGGGGAGGGGGAAGTCGGACCAGCCCGCAGCCTCAGTCGAACCTGAGCGTCACACCGAAGCCAAGGCCGACCAGAAGCCTGCCGCCGAGTCCCCGGCGAAAACCACGCCCGAGCCGCATCCGAAGCCCTGGGCAACACCTCACGCGGAATCGGAACATGCAACCAGCACGCATGAATCTTAAGATTCTCCTGCCCTTTAAGATCTTTACCGAGAAGACCGACGTCTTGCGCATCGTCGCGGGGACTCGCGAAGGCTCCTCGGTTGGACTCCTGCCTCACCGGCTTGACTGCGTGGCGGCGCTCGCGCCAGGGATCCTGCTCTACGAAACCGAAGCGGACGGTGAGGTGTACGTGGCCGTCGATGAAGGCGTCCTCGTCAAGACCGGCGCCGACGTGCTGGTCTCAGTACGCAACGCGATCGGGGGGATGAACCTCGATCAACTGCGCCAGGCGGTAGAGGACGAATTTCTGAATCTGGACGAGCAGGAGAAGAGCGTGCGTTCGGTGCTGGCGAAATTGGAAAGCGGATTTATTCATCGCTTCGCGGCGTTTCATCATGAGTGAAAAACCGGAAGGGCCATCTGCGGATGGCCAGACGGAATTCAGCCGTCGAGTGGGCGAGAGGGCGGCGCGCAAGCTCAAGGCGCAACGTCAGGTCACGCAGACCGTGTGGTCCGGCTTGGGGATGGTGGGTCTGGTTGGCTGGTCGGTGGCGGTGCCAACGTTACTGGGTGCGGCACTCGGACTGTGGGTAGACAAACACTATCCAGGGAGTCATTCCTGGACACTCATGCTGCTGGCTATCGGCTTAGCGCTCGGTTGCGTCAATGCCTGGCATTGGGTGGCGAAGGAAGGCAGGGAAATACGCGAGCAAGAGGAGAATAGCCATGACTGAATCATTGAGCCTGGTGGCGGCATTGGTCGCGGGCATAGTGCTCGGAGCGATGTTTTTCGGCGGACTTTGGTGGACCGTGCGTGAGGGACTTTCGTCCAAACGGGTGGCACTGTGGTTTCTCGGCAGTCTGCTGCTACGGATGAGCGTGACCCTGGCTGGGTTTTACGTGGTGTCGGGCGCTCATTGGGAGCGGTTCCTGCTCTGTCTCCTCGGATTTACCATGGCACGCTGGGTCGTCAGGTGGCTGACGCGTCCGTCGGGAGAAAACCAGTCTCCTCCTGTGCTGGAGGGCAGTCATGCACCTTAGCCCGGACGACATCGTCTTCTGCCAATATGGGTTTCTCAAACTCAACGCCACCATTCTGTGGACGTGGGGACTGATGTTCGTGCTGGCAGTCGGTTCACTCCTCATCACGCGCAATCTTTCCACGGGTCTGCAACGTTCCCGCTGGCAGAACGTCTTGGAAATCATCGTCACTGCCATCAATGAACAAATCGAAGAGGTCGGGCTGCGGCAACCTGATAAATATCTTGGTTTTCTGGGTACGCTGTTCCTATTTGTCGCGGTGGCGAGCCTCTTCACCATCATTCCCGGCTATGAGCCACCGACCGGTTCGCTCTCGACCACCGCGGCGTTGGCGATCTGTGTGTTTGTGGCGGTACCGCTGTTCGGCATTGAGGATTGCGGGCTGGGCGGATATCTAAGAGCCTACTTGAAACCGACGTGGGTTATGTTGCCGTTCAACATCATCAGCGAACTCTCGCGCACCTTGGCCCTGGCTGCCCGTCTGTTCGGTAACATGATGAGCGGGACGATGCTCCTCGCCATTTTGCTGACCATCACGCCGTTTATCTTCCCGATTGCTATGAGTGTGCTCGGACTGCTGACCGGCATGGTCCAGGCCTACATCTTCAGCATCTTGGCCACGGTGTACATTGCGGCTGCTACGCGCACGCGCGAGCCAAACCTCCAACAGGAACACAAGCATTGAAACAGCGTTCACCGCAAAAGGAGATACTATGGATAGCCTGACGCTCATCGCAATCACGTCAATTATCACTGCCGGCCTGACGATGGCTGTGGGAAGTATCGGGCCGGCCCTCGGCGAAGGGCGCGCGGTGGCGACGGCCTTGACGTCCCTGGCGCAGCAGCCCGATGCCGCAGCGACCATTACACGGACCTTGTTCGTGGGCCTGGCCATGGTCGAGTCCGTTGCGATCTACTGCTTCGTGGTCTCGATGATTCTCATTTTCGCCAACCCGTTCTGGAATCACGTCATCGCCCAAACCGCGGGAAAGTAACTCATGCTGATCGATTGGTTCACCGTCGGCGCGCAAGTCGTCAACTTCCTGATCCTGGTGTGGCTGTTGAAGCGCTTTCTGTACAAGCCCATCCTCCATGCCATCGACGAGCGGGAGAAACGGATCGCCGCGGAACTTGCCGACACCGCCGCGAAACAAATGGAAGCCCGCAAGGAACGTGACGAATTCCAGGACAAGAATGAGGAGTTCGCCCGGCGGCGTGCCGCGCTCTTGAGCCAGGCGATGGACGAGGCGAAAACCGAACGTCAGCGGCTGCTTGACGAAGCGCGGCAGGCAGCCAACGCCTTGAGCGCCAAGCGCCAGGACACGCTGAGAGACGAAGCCCGCCAGCTCAACCAAGTCATCAGTCGGCGGACCCAGCAGGAAGTCTTCGCCATCGCGCGAAAAGCGCTGACGGATCTCGCCACGACAAGTTTGGAGGAACGCCTGGGCGCGGTGTTCATTCGTCGCTTGCGAGAGATGGACGGGGAGGCGAAGGCAGCCCTCGACAAGGCCCTGAAGACCGCGTCTCACCCTGCGCTCGTGCGCAGCGCGTTTGACCTGCCGGCGGAGGAACGTGCGGCGATACAACGTGCGCTTAACGAAACCTTCTCGGCTGACATCTCCGTCCGATTTGAGACCGCGCCGGACCTGGTCAGCGGGATCGAACTCACCACGAATGGGCACAAAGTGGCATGGAGCATCGCGGACTACCTTTTGTCGCTGGAAAAAGGCGTCGGCGAATTGCTGAAACAGAAGGAGACGTCTCAAGCCAAGGCCGAACCGAAACCTGAAGAACTTCAGCTTGAATCAAAGAGCCAATGAACATGGAACCTGAGAGCCTCAAGAACGTCTTTGACCGCGCGTTTACCGGAATACGCCAGGTGCGGGAGGCCTTCGTGCCCCAACTGAGGCCCCGGGAGATCGGTACCATCACGAGCATCGCCACGGGCATCGCAAAGGTCTCAGGCCTCCCCGGTGTGGGTTTTGAAGAGGTGTTGAGATTTCCCGGCGATGTGTATGGCATCGCCTTCAACATCGATGAAGATGAAATCGGCGTCGTGTTGCTGGGCGACTACTGGCAGTTGCATACGGGCGATGAAGTCGAACGCAGTGGGCACGTGATGGACGTGCCGGTGGGAGACGGATTAATCGGGCGTATTATGAATCCATTGGGCCGGCCGCTGGACGGCGCAGGTCCGGTGATGTCCAGCGCGCGCCTGCCCACCGAACGCACGGCGCCGCACATCATGGATCGCGCGCCTGTCACCGTGCCGCTCCAGACCGGTCTGAAAGTCGTCGATGCGCTCATTCCCATCGGGCGCGGTCAGCGCGAATTGATCGTGGGCGACCGGCAAACCGGCAAAACCGCTATCGCGCTCGATACGATTCTCAATCAACGTGACCAAAATGTGTTGTGCGTGTATTGCGCCATCGGCCAACGCGCGTCCGGCGTGGCCAAGGTGATCGCCACGCTGCGAGAGCAAGGCGCGATGGACTACACCGTCGTCGTTGTCACGGAGGGCAATGACCCTCCAGGCCTCGCCTACATCGCGCCGTACGCCGCGACCAGCATTGCGGAACATTTCATGGCACAAGGCCGCGACGTGCTGGTTGTGTATGACGACCTGACGCATCATGCGCGGGCCTATCGCGAACTGTCTTTGCTGCTGCGTCGCCCGCCCGGACGAGAAGCGTTTCCCGGCGACATCTTTTACATTCACGCGCGGTTGCTGGAACGGGCCACGCACTTGCGCCCGGAGCTCGGCGGCGGATCGCTGACGGCCTTGCCGATCATCGAAACTGAAGCGCAGGATATTTCTGCCTATATTCCGACCAACTTGATTTCCATCACGGACGGGCAGATTTACCTCTCGCCGTCGCTGTTTGAATTAGGCGTGATGCCCGCGGTCGATGTCGGGAAATCCGTGTCGCGCGTTGGTGGCAAGGCGCAACGCGCGGCCTACCGTGTCGTGGCGGGCGACCTCAAGCTCGCCTATGCACAGTTCGAGGAACTCGAAACCTTTGCCCGGTTTGGCGCCCGCTTGGATGAAGACACCCGCACGATCATCGGCCACGGACGGCGCATTCGCGCCTGCCTCAAACAGCCGGAATTCGCCCCGGTGTCCGTGCCCGCGCAAATCGCTGTGCTGCTGGCGTTAACCGACGCGCACTTCGACCGTGTGCCGCTTGCCCAGGTGACAGACGCCGAGCGCGCCGTGCATGAGGCGGCGGCGAACATCCCGGCGGAAGTCTGCGCGCGACTCGATGCCGCCGAACAATTGAGCGACAAGGATCGGAGCGCGATCATCGACATCGCTCGCAACGCGCTCGCGCGTTTTCAGCCGGAGCCGGAGCTCAAGGAGAAATCATGAGTGAGTCGGCCGCGAGTCTGCGCAGTAAGATCGCCAGCGCTGGAGAGCTCGAGTCCGTGGTGCGCACGATGAAGGCCATGGCCGCTTCGAGTATTGGACAATACGAGAACGCGGTGCACGCGTTGGCCGATTACTATCGCACGGTGGAGCTAGGGCTGGGCGCATGCTTCCGGGAAAGCGGGCCGGCGCCCTTGATTGCAGGACGGAAAAGGCGAAGAGTTGCGGAGCCGATTGGGGCGGTCGTGTTCGGGTCCGATCAAGGACTGGTGGGGCAATTCAATGACGTCGTGGCTGATTTTGCGGTGAAGACCCTGGCCGCGCTTCCCGGCACACCTCGGGTCTGGGCGGTCGGTGAACGCGTGCAGAGGCGCCTGTCGGACGCGGGATTGCCGCCGGCCGGACTCTTCGCTGTGCCGAACTCCGTCAAGGCCATCACTCCACTCGTCGGGCAGATTCTCGTCGAGAGCGAGACGCGCCACAGTGAGGGTGACGTCACCGAACTCTACCTCTTCCACAACCGTCCTACGTCAGGGGCGGTCTATGAGCCTGTGAGTCAGCGACTATTGCCGCTGGATGAAACATGGCAACGTCACCTGGCCGACCGTTCCTGGCCAACGGGAAATCTGCCCGAGGTCATGGGGGGCGGCAGCGCGGCCTTGCGGGCGCTTATTCGAGAATATCTTTTCGTCTCGCTCTTCCGGGCGTGCGCCGAATCCCTTGCGAGCGAGAACGCGAGCCGCCTGGCGGCCATGCAACGCGCCGATAAAAACATCGACGAATTGCTGGAGCACCTCAATAGGACGTTCCATCGTTTGCGCCAGAGCGGCATCGATGAGGAACTGTTCGACGTCATCTCCGGCTTCGAGGCGCTGTCACACAAGCAACGCCGCCCAGCCTCCTGATGGCCCAGTCATGAACGCGTTGTTTTTCGTCCAGACAGCATGGCCTTGCGTGCGAGTGTTTGTTTTGGTGTTCGATTCGCCCCCACTCGGCGTAGACGACGGTTGAGCGGTGCGCGTGATCAGTGAGCCGATATCTGGGTGGGAAGGCCTACGGTGGGCCGTGAAAGGAGATTATGAAGCGCAATCTGGGAACACGAGAGCGAGTGATCAGGATTGTAGGCGGGATTTTCCTGATGGTGCTGGGGATTATGCTGCCTATTCCATTCTGGATCGAGGAAGTCGCTGAAACCGTCGGGCTGCTCGCTGTGGTCACGGGCGCGGTGGGGTACTGTCCCTTGAGGCATTGCTTGACGCGCCGTGCGCAAGAGCCGAGGTCGTCGAGTTCGGACGCGAGGGTGTCGCCGAAACAGCCAGCGATCAAGCGGATCTTATTAGCCACCGATTTTTCTGGATGTGCAGAGCAGGCTCTCGAGTATGCGGCATTTCTGGGGAACGCCTGCCAGGCGCCTGTGGAGATTCTGTACGTTGTCGAGGTCCTGCCCGATATGTCTCCTAACGACGCGACAGCGGAGAGCTATTTCGATCTGTGCCGGAAACAGGCAGAGAAGCCTCTGGATGAGCTAGTCGAGAGACTGACCTCCATGGGGGTGACGGCAAGGTGGCGCCTGCGACTCGGCATTCCGAGTCGTCAAATCAACCTGGCTGCGGAAGAGCTGGGCGCGGACCTCGTGACTCTGGGGGCGTACGGACGTACCGATCTGATCGACGTCTTGCTGGGCAGCACCGCCCAGCGCGTGGTGCAAGGCGCACCCTGTCCGGTGTTGACGGTCCATGTCGTTCCAACTTGTCGACCCGTGATGAAATCGGAACGGCCCTTCGCCGCTTCGACGGTGCGCCATGTGCTGGCTCCGGTGGACTTTTCACTCTGTTCCCTCGATGCGCTGGACTATGCGGCGCTGTTCGCCACGCAGTTCGACGCCGTGCTCACCGTGTTGTATGTCATCGAACCGGTGTTGCCTGAACTGGAGAGGGACGAAGACGCTCCAGCTCTCGCGCGGGGCCAGCGAGAGCTGGCAGCGTCGCGACTGGCGGTTCTCTGCCATGAGCTTCGGAGCCAGGGTATCGCGGTTGAGACGGTGGTCGTCGGTCAGCGGTCTGCGGTTGGATGGGGGAGCCCCGCTGAGGCGATTCTCGCAGAGGCGGCGCGGCGCGGGTGTGATCTGATCGTCATGGGCACGCGCGGGCGGCGCGGTCTTACCAGCCTGGTAGGCGGTAGTGTTGCCGAAGGGGTGTTGCGCCACGCGACGGTTCCGGTCTTGACGATGAAGCGCCTTCAGGCAACCCCGGATCAGAGATATCTCTCGCAGGAGGTCCGGATACGGGTCGGCGACCAAGTGGTAGCAGGTGAACGAACCCATTAGCAGGAATCAGACTGATAGACACGGATGAAGTCATGCTCAAGAATCTTGGCATCATCATGGCCGTGCGCCCCATCGGACGATCGAGTTCTTGGCCCCCGGTACAGGACGGGGAGGGGCATCCCGATCGCGGTGGAGGGATCGATACAGCTCCGTGTCTCCAGTGCCAGGGGAGGATGGGCGCCGGCGATTCTCTTCCTCGTGTATGAATCGATGAGCGCCCCGGGTGTGCTATAAATGACGGTCTACAGGGCATTCCTGAAGAATCCGGTGTCCGTCGGCAACCAGGGCGAAGTCGCAACCAAGACCGAGGCCGGGACCATGGGTGTAGGGAATGTCTGGAATGAGGGCCGGTCTCTCCAAGGCGTGTCACTTTTCTGCACGACGGTGAGCAGCCCAGGTTGTGCCGTTTGCCCACGGCAGCCGCCCAAGGCGGGTCCGTCAGGAAAATGGGCGCGAACTTCGTCAAGGGCGCAGACCATGATGGAACAGCCGGTGTCCGACAATCAGCCGCGTATTCAGCCGGTAGTGGAACCTTTTCAAACCTTTATTCATGCGGAATCGACCGGTGGGGCGCTCTTGCTGGCGGCCACGGTCGTGGCAATGATCTGGGCTAATTCCCCGTGGGCCGACTCTTATACGGAATTTTGGAACATGCCTGTCAGCCTGGTGGTGGGGTCCCATGCGCTGACGGAAACATTGTTGGAGTGGATCAACGACGGATTGATGGCGATGTTCTTCTTTGTCATCGGGTTGGAGATTAAGCGGGAAATCCTGGTGGGAGAATTGGCGTCGTTCCAGCGGGCCGCCCTTCCGTTGGTAGCGGCGTTCGGCGGTGCGATGCTTCCGGCAGCCCTCTACTCGGTCGTGAATATGGCCGGATCGGGCGCGCCGGGATGGGGCATTCCGATGGCCACCGACATTGCCTTCGCGCTCGGGATTCTTGCCTTGCTCGGCAGCCGGGTTCCGGTGGCCTTGAAAGTCTTCTTGACCGCGCTGGCCATTGCACTGTTTTACACGTCGACGATTTCATGGGGCAACCTCGCCATCGGCGGAGTGTTCCTTGTGCTGTTGATTGCCGCCAACATCGCGGGCGTGCGGCATCCCTTGGTATACTCGGCCCTGGGGATCGGCGGACTCTGGCTGGCGTTCCTCTTGTCGGGGGTGCATGCCACAATTGCCGGTGTGATCGCCTCGACGACGATTCCCGCACGGACGCGGCTGACCGGGCGCGAATTCCTTTCGAGAGGCAAAGCCCTCCTCGAACGGTTTGAGCAGGCGATGTCTCCTGGGAAGCCCCAATTGGCCAATCAGGAGCGGCATCGGATCGCCAATCATATCAAAATCGCTGTGCAGCATGCGGAAACGCCCCTGCAGCAATTGGAGCAGGCGCTGCATCCCTGGGTGACGGTCGTCGTCATGCCGGTCTTCGCCCTGGCCAATGCCGGGATCACGCTCGATGCGGACATCGGCGCGATGCTGATCAATCCGGTGGCGCTGGGGGTCATTCTCGGGTTGCTCGCGGGAAAACCCATCGGCATCGTGCTCTCGTCCTGGCTCGTGATACGTGGAGGTCTCGCCGCCTTGCCTTCCGGCGTATCCTGGCCCCACCTCTGGGCCGTCGGCTGTCTCGCCGGGATCGGATTCACCATGTCGCTCTTTATCACCGGTTTGGTGTTCACCCATGGACCATCGTTGCTGTCGGCTAAGGTGGGCATCCTGGTGGCCTCGACTGTTGCGGGATCGATCGGGTGGCTGTTGTTGCGGCGCATTCAACCGGAATAAGGAGGACGGGTGACGGCAGTGATTCGAGTCCAAGGCCGCCCGCCGTTTGCCGCCATGGAATTCGCGCTGATTCAGGCTAGGTTGTCGTTGGAGATCAAGAATCTGCCGCCTGCTCGATTGACGGCGCAGATGGCGCGAGCACGTTAGTACGCGGATACCTCCCTGCGCGACGCCATCGAGGGAATAGACGAAGAGCCGGCGGCCCGCGCGAAAAAGGAGGAGGACCGCGGCTATATTAATGAATGAAGAGATAAACCGGAGAGCAGTCTGAGTGGCCGGTCTGTCCTTGTGTCGATAGAGGAGGAACCTATGGGTTCGGTCGTGCGGGATGTGCCGTTGGTGAAATGGTTCGAGGAGCTCGGCATCGAGGATGTGCCGTCGGTCGGCGGGAAAAACGCGTCGTTGGGGGAAATGTATCGGGAGCTGGCCGCCAAGGGTGTGAAGGTGCCCAACGGCTTTGCCGTCACGGCCGAGGCCTATCGGCTCTTCCTGAACGAGGCGAAGCTCGATGCCGTGATCCAGTCGATTCTCAAAGATTTGAATACGCACGATTTGGCGAATCTCCGAAAGAGGGGCAAGCAGGTGCGGCAGGCCGTTCTCGGTGAAAGGCTCCCGTTCGAGCTCGCGGATGCAATCACCGATGCCTACAACCGGCTGAGCCAAGGACAGCCGGAGCCGGTAGACGTGGCAGTGCGCAGCAGCGCGACTGCGGAAGATTTGCCGGATGCGAGTTTCGCCGGACAACAGGAGACGTATCTCAACGTTCAGGGTCATCTGTCTCTGCTGGAGCATTGCAAGCGCTGCTTCGCCTCACTCTTTACCGATCGGGCCATTTCCTATCGGGCCGACAAAGGCTTCGACCATCTCAAGATCGCCCTCTCGATCGGCGTGCAGCGGATGGTGCGGTCGGATCTGGCGACCTCGGGCGTGATGTTTTCCATCGATACGGAAACCGGCTTTCGCGACGCGGTCTTGATCAATGCAGCCTATGGCCTTGGTGAAAACGTCGTGCAGGGGACCGTGAACCCCGATGAATACTATGTGTTCAAGCCGACGCTCAAGCAGGGCTATCGACCGATCATCCAGAAAATGCTCGGGACGAAGGAGTTGAAGCTTATCTACGATGTCGGCGGCGGCAAGATGGTGAAAAACGTGCCGGTGCCCCAGGCCGACCAGTCGACATTTGCTGTGACAGACGACGACATTCTCACCCTCGCCCGCTGGGCCTGCGTGATCGAAGACCATTACAGCGCGAAGCGGGGCTCTCCGAGCCCGATGGACATGGAATGGGCCAAGGACGGTTTGACGGGCGAACTGTTCATCGTCCAAGCCAGACCGGAAACGGTTCAGTCTCTCAAATCGCGCGATACGCTGGAGACGTATCGCTTGACGGAGAAGGGGAAGGTGTTGGTCACGGGACGCAGTGTCGGCGAAAAGATCGGCCATGGCCCGGTTCGCGTGATCAAGAATGTCCAGCAGATCCAGGAATTCAAGCCGGGCGAGGTGCTGGTCACCGATAAGACCGACCCCGACTGGGAGCCGATTATGAAAATCGCATCGGCGATCGTCACTAATCGCGGCGGGCGGACTTGTCATGCGGCGATCGTCAGCCGCGAATTAGGCCTGCCGGCTATTGTTGGTACAGAACAGGGAACTGGCCTGCTCCGCGACGGAGAACTCGTCACGGTGTCTTGTGCGGAAGGCGATAACGGTTATGTGTACGAAGGGGAGCTCCCGTTTCATGTCGAGAAGGTGGATGTGAAGGGTCTCGGGAGGCCCACGACCAAAATCATGATGAATGTCGGGAACCCGCAAGAAGCCTTTGGACTGTCGTTCCTTCCCAACGATGGCGTCGGGTTGGCCAGGGAGGAGTTCATTATCAGCACCTATATAAAAGTGCATCCCCTGGCGCTGCTCGACTTTGACCGGCTGGAGGATAAGGCGCTCAAGGTCGAGATCGGGCGGATCACCGCCGGCTACATGAACAAGCCTCAATTCTTCGTGGATAAGCTGGCACAGGGCGTGGCGATGATCGCCGCTGCTTTCTACCCGAAGGAGGTGATCGTCCGGCTCAGCGATTTTAAGACCAACGAGTATGCAAATCTCATCGGTGGCCGCGCGTATGAGCCCAAGGAAGAAAACCCGATGCTGGGATTTCGCGGGGCGTCACGATACTACGACCCGCGCTATCGCGAGGGGTTTGCGTTGGAATGCCGGGCCATGAAGCAGGTGCGGGACGGCATGGGGCTGACCAACGTGAAACTCATGGTGCCGTTTTGCCGCACGGTCGAAGAGGGCCGCCGCGTGCTGGCTGAAATGGAGCGCCATGGACTACAGCGCGGAGACAATGGACTCGAGGTGTACGTGATGTGCGAGATTCCGAGCAACGTAGTCCTCGCCGAAGAGTTCGCGGAGATCTTCGACGGGTTCTCGATCGGATCGAATGACCTCACGCAGCTGGTTCTCGGGGTGGATCGCGATTCTGAGATCGTGGCGCACCTGTTCGACGAGCGAAACGAGGCGGTGAAGAAATTGGTGGCAAGTATGATTCGCGCAGCCAAGGCCAAGGGCCGAAAAATCGGGATCTGTGGGCAGGCGCCGAGCGATTATCCGGAGTTTGCGCGTTTTCTCGTCGAACAAGGCATCGACAGTATCTCGCTGAACTCGGACAGTATCGTCAAGACGACGCTGGCCGTGCTGGAGCTGGAACGTAACCGGGTCGGGTAACGGAGAAGCAGGGTCACACTACCGAGGCGGCAACGATGCACCGCTCTAATCGAGATCGCCCTACGGTATTGGGACATCGGTGATGCCGCCGGTCTCAAGATGTCCCGCGCCGGCAGGAAGTGTTCTACGATGGTCTGCTCTGTACTGCGGGAGTCTGCAGGAAGGCGTCGTGACCTTCGCGCGATATGTGCGCAAGCGAATGTTGTGTCACATCCGTATCGCACGGATAAATAGGGTGGAGTATCCGGACTTCCGAGCCGCGCACGGTCCGTAGTGTGCCGTTTTGCCCCGCCTGCCGGTTATCCGCCGTGGCTAAATGTCCCTCTCATCGCACAATGAGCCCGCGGCGTCGTCTGAAACATCGGAAAGCCTCAGGCCTGTAGTGGTTGAGCAAGCAAGGTATTGCTCTTGCTGCAAGTAAGCTGGGCAACCCTCCTGGGGTTTTATTTACATGATGGGTTCAGGGTCCATCTTGGGCAACTCGTGGGCGTAATGGTTCTTCCTCTATCTCTAGTGGCGAGTGGGTCTTCCGGGCCAACTATGAGATCGTGGGTTGCTGGCACGCATTGTATTGATGTCTTGCGTCTTGGAGGGGAGAGATGGCTCGTTGGACTTCCGCCGAAGGATCCTCCTTCCCGTTAGGCACGACCTGGATTGCGGAGGAGCAGGCGTACAATTTCGCCTTGTACTCCAAGCATGCAGATCGTGTGACGTTGCTGCTATATCGGGAAGACGACGTGATCCATCCCGTGTTCACCTGCCAGTTGGACTATCTGCGACACAAATCCGGGCGAGTCTGGCACTGTCGCATTCCCAGGCATCTGACGAACGAGGCTCGGTACTATGCCTACAGGATTGATGGACCCGAACCGAACGGGCGATACGAATGGCACCACTTCGATCCCCAGAAAGTCCTCCTCGATCCCTACGCTCGGGCGGTCTTCTTCCCGCCGGCCTTCGAGCGGCAGGCGGCCATCGGGCCTGGTTCCAACGTCGGCAAGGCGCCCCTCGGACTCCTCTGCTCATGCGAAGATGTGTTCGACTGGGGGCGCGACAAACGTCCACGGCACGAGTCGGATGCGATCATCTATGAGCTGCACGTGAAGGCGTTTACCAACCATCCTCATTCCGGGGTGAGTCGGGACGGACGGGGCACCTACGCTGGACTGATGGAGAAGATCCCGTACTTGAAGGAACTGGGAATCACCGTCGTCGAGTTGATGCCGGTCTTTCAATACGACCCCCAGGAAGGAAACGCCTGGGGCTATATGCCGCTGAACTTCTTCGCCCCGCATCACGCCTACGCGGTGCGCAAGACGACCTGTGATCAGGACCGTGAGTTCCGCACCCTGGTGAAGGCGCTGCACGAGGCGGACATCGAAGTGGTGCTCGACGTGGTCTACAACCACACCGTCGAAGGCAACCAGGCCGGCCCGGTCTACAGCTTCAAAGGGATCGACAACAGCACCTACTATTTCATATCCGACAAGCCGTGGGCTCCCTATGCGAATTTTTCCGGGACCGGCAATACCCTCAACTGTGTGAACCGCCATGTCCGCACGATGATCCTGGACAGCATGCGGCACTGGGTCAAGGACATGCATGTCGATGGGTTCCGGTTCGATTTGGCGTCGATCTTTGCCAGAAACGAAGACGGATCGCTGAACTGGGACATTCCTCCGCTGTTCTCCGACATCGCGTCCGACCCCGACCTGGCGGACGTCCGCCTGATTGCCGAACCCTGGGATGCGGCGGGGGCCTACCAGCTAGGACGGAGCCTGCCTGCGCTGAGATGGGCCCAGTGGAACGGCCGATTCCGTGATGAGGTCCGGCGGTTCGTGAAAGGAGATCCCGGCCTCGTGCCCTCCCTCATGTCCCGCCTGTATGGCAGCGATGATCTGTTCCCGGACGATCTCCTGCATGCCTTTCGCCCATTCCAAAGCCTCAATTACATCACCTCGCACGACGGGTTTACCCTGTACGACCTCGTAGCCTATAACCATAAGCGGAACTGGGCCAACGGCCATCAGAACACCGATGGGCCGACCGACAATTATAGTTGGAATTGCGGGACGGAGGGAGACGAGCATGCCTTGCCGGAGGTCAAGGCACTGCGCAAACAGCAGGTCAAGAATTTCTGTTGTCTGCTGTTCCTGTCAAACGGCACCCCCATGTTGCGGGCCGGCGATGAGTTCATGCAGACCCAGCAAGGCAACAGCAATCCGTACAATCAGGACAACGAGACCACTTGGCTGGATTGGAACCGGTTGCGGCAAAACCAAGATATCTTTCGCTTCTTCCAGCACATGATCGCGTTCCGGAAAGCCCATCCCTCGCTCAGCCGCAGCCGCTTTTGGCGTGAGGACATCCGCTGGTATGGGGTCGGACCGGCGGTCGATCTCTCAGACCATTCGCACAGCGTGGCGTTCTGTCTGCACGGGGCGTCCCAGCAGGACGACGATCTCTACGTGATGATCAATGCGTATTGGGAAGCTCTGGCCTTTACCATCCAGGACGGACCAGCCAATCACTGGAGGCGGGTCATCGATACGGGCCTCGACAGCCCGCAGGACTGTTGTGAACCAGGCGCCGAATTGCCGATGACCGCTCAGCGCTATCTCGTGAACGCGCGGTCCATCGTCGTGTTGCTGCGTTCAAAAGTGTAGCCGCAGCCGCCCGGTTCCACAGAAGGGAGCAGAATGAAGAACAAGCCGACAGGTGATCGGTCCCCCGTCCTCTTATTCACGTCGTCGTTACAGCGGCTCATTGATCTGTTGCATAACAAGGGCTATCGCGTCGTAGGTCCGACGGTGCGTGATGGGGCGGTCCTGTGGGACACGATCCGGCAGGTGTCGGATCTGCCGATCGGCTGGCATGATGTGCAGGAGCCGGGACGCTATCGGCTAGAGAGCACCGGTTCAGGGCAAATGTTCGGCGTTGTGCACGGGCCGCAATCGCTCAAGCCTCTGACCTTTGCCCCACGCGAGCCGCTCCTCCGGATCGAACGGACCACGAACGGATTCTCCGCTCGCCCGACGCTTCCTCAGCAAGAGAAAGTTGCCATCCTAGGAGCGCGCGCCTGTGATCTCGCCGGGCTGGCCATCCAGGATCAGATTTTTCTGAACGACGCCTACCAGGATCCCTATTATCACGCGCGCCGTGACGGCTTGTTTCTGATTGCGGTGAACTGCACTCGCGCGCTGGCCCCCTGTTTCTGCGCCTCGATGGATACAGGTCCTCGCGCGCGAGCGGGTTTCGATCTGGCGCTGACCGAATTGGACAAAGAGCTTCTCGTGGAAGCAGGCAGTGCGGCGGGCGAGGAGGTGCTGGGCGAGCTGTCGCTTGCGCCGGCCTCGACGACACAAGTTCGTGAGGCCGAACAGCAGATTGGGGCCTGCGCCCGCAGCCAGACGCGGCACCTGGACCGATCGCAGCTCCCACAGGCTCTGTATGATGCGCATGAGCATCCACGCTGGGACGACGTGGCGGCGCGATGCCTGGCCTGCGGGAATTGCACGATGGTCTGCCCGACCTGCTTCTGTCATACCGTTGAGGAGACGCCGGACCTCACGCACCAACGCGCTGAGCACACCAGATTGTGGGATTCCTGTTTCACGCAGGACCACGGTTATATTCACGGCAAGAATGTTCGCCCAACGATCAAGGACCGCTATCGCATGTGGCTCACGCACAAACTCGCGTCGTGGATCGATCAGTTCGGGACCTCCGGCTGTGTCGGCTGTGGCCGGTGCATCACCTGGTGCCCGGTCGGGATCGACCTGACCGTAGAGCTGCCGGCGCTACTGAAGCCTTCGACTCAGGCCAAGGAGAAGCCGAGCCAAGCATGACGCATTCAAAGCAGGCCGTCGTTGGAGTGCCGAAGGAAACGTATCCGGGGGAATCGCTGGTGGCGTTGATTCCTTCGCACGTGCCGTTGCTCACCACGATCGGCTTGCAGGTGCTGGTTGAATCCGGAGCAGGAGAGGCTGCGGGATTCGAAGATGAGGCGTATCGGATAAAAGGCGCGCGAGTGGCGAGAGATCGCTCTGAGCTGTTCGCCTCGGCAGAGATCCTGCTCCAGGTCAGAACGCTGGGCGCCAATCCCGACATAGGCCGTCACGATCTGCCCCTGTTCCGTCCCGAGCACACGGTCATCGGCTTAGCCGACCCCCTGGTGCAACCTCGGGCTGCCTTGGAGTTGGCGAAGCGGGGCGTAACCGTATTTGCCATGGAACTGATGCCTCGGCTCGCCCGCGCGCAAAGCATGGATGTGCTCTCCTCGCTCGCCACCATCGTGGGCTACAAGGCTGTGCTGCTGGCGGCAGCCAGCCTGCCGAAGCTGTTTCCGATGCTGACAACCGCGGCGGGAACCATTCCACCGGCGCGGGTCCTCGTGATCGGCGCCGGCGTAGCGGGCTTGCAGGCGATTGCCACGGCACGTCGCTTGGGGGCAGCCGTCTCGGCCTACGATGTGCGTCCAGCAGTGAAGGACCAAATTCAGAGTCTGGGAGCGAAGGCCGTCGAGGTGCTGGCCGAGGTTGGCGAGGCCGAGGAGACAGGCGGCTATGCCAAGACCTTGGGTGAGGCCATCTATCGGAGGCAGCGTGAACTGTTGACTCCTATCGTGACCGCGAGCGATGTCGTCGTGACCACCGCGGCGGTTCCTGGCCAACGAGCGCCGATGCTCATCACGGCCGACATGGTGGCGCGAATGGCGCGGGGCTCGGTCATTGTGGATGTGGCGGCTGACCGTGGCGGCAACTGTGAGCTGACCCGTCCAAATGAAGCAGTGGTGCATCAGGGGGTGACCGTGCTGGGACCGACCAATCTGCCGAGCACGGTGCCGATGCACGCGAGCCAGATGTATGGAAGGAATCTTGCCAATGTCCTTCTCTATCTGTGCAAAGACGGTTTCTTGCGCGTGGATGTGGCGGATGAGATCACGCGCGAGACGCTGGTGACGCGAGGTGGAGCAGTGGTCCATCCGAGGATCGGCGCATTGCTCCCTGCCACACATCATGACGTCGCCGAAGAAGGAAATGCGTGATGGAGACCGCCGTGATCGGGTTGACGATTTTCGTGCTGGCCCTCTTTGCGGGATTCGAAATCATCACGAAAGTGCCGCCCACGCTCCATACGCCGCTCATGTCCGGCGCGAACGCGATTTCGGGAATTACGCTCGTCGGGGCGCTGCTGGCTGCCGGGTCCGAACAAGATATCCTCATGAGCGCGCTGGGATTTGTCGCCGTGGTCTTCGCCACGATCAATGTGGTGGGCGGGTTTCTCGTGACGCATCGGATGCTCGCGATGTTCAGACCTCGCCCAAAGAGGGTACCATGAACGCCGCACTCATCAATCTCGGCTACC
Organism: Nitrospira sp.; assembly: GCA_030692565.1. Lineage (NCBI taxonomy): Bacteria > Pseudomonadati > Nitrospirota > Nitrospiria > Nitrospirales > Nitrospiraceae > Nitrospira > Nitrospira sp. Next base: position 26,427 of record JAUYAO010000031.1, on the reverse strand, counting down.
TGGGCGCCTCGGCCCTCTTTGTGGTGGGGCTGAAGGGGCTCGCGCATCCGCGCACGGCGGCGCGTGGAAATGTGTTGGGCTCGCTGGGAATGCTCCTGGCCGTCGCGCTGACGCTGTTCGACCAGCGCATTCTGGGGTTCCAGACGATCGCCATCGCGCTGTTGATCGGATCGGTCATCGGCGCGACGCTGGCGCTGAAGATCCAGATGACCGCCATGCCGCAAATGGTCGCGATCCTGAACGGATTAGGCGGCGGCGCGTCTGTCCTTGTGGCCGGAGCCGGGTTGCTGGAGAACCAGGATGGGGCCGTCGCGACACTCAGCCATTTCACCGTGGCCGCGGTCGCCTCCGGTGTGATCGGCGCGGTGACGTTCTGGGGCAGTCTCGTGGCCTTTGCCAAGTTGCAAGCGCTCATCACCGAGAGCGCCGTTCGGTTTCCCGGCCAATACGCGATCAACGCCGGACTGGCCATCGCCGCTGGAGGACTCGGACTCTGGCTCTTGCTGACACCTGAACCTCATGCCGCCTACTGGCTCGTCGTGGCCGTCTCGTCGTTGCTCGGGTTGTTGTTCGTGCTGCCGGTTGGGGGGGCCGACATGCCGGTGATCATTGCCTTGCTCAATTCCTGTTCCGGGCTCGCCGCGGCTGCGACAGGCTTTGTGCTCAACAATAACGTGTTGATTATTGCCGGGTCGCTGGTGGGCGCGTCGGGATTCATTCTCACGCAGATCATGTGTCGAGCCATGAACCGATCGCTGGTGGATGTGATGGTGGGAAGCGCCCCGCCTGCGAAACAGGGCGGGCAGGATGAGGAGATCTATACGGGGCGGGTGAAAGCCGGTTCGCCGGAAGAAGTCGCCGTGCTCTTCGAGGCCGCGCGCCGGGTGGTGATCGTGCCTGGTTATGGGATGGCCGTCTCCCAGGCCCAGCATAGCGTGGCGCACCTCGCCGAACTGTTGCGCGGACGCGGCATTGAGGTCGAATTCGCCATCCATCCGGTGGCGGGACGTATGCCGGGACATATGAACGTGCTGCTGGCGGAGGCGAACGTTCCGTATGAGTTGCTCAAAGATCTCGACGAGAGCAATCCCATGTTCGAACAAACGGATGTCGCGCTCGTTATCGGCGCGAACGATGTGGTGAATCCACTGGCACGGACCGACCCCACGAGCCCCATTGCCGGCATGCCGATCCTCGATGTGGACAAGGCGAGAACCGCCGTGGTGATTAAGCGCAGCCTGAGTCCTGGCTTCGCGGGCATCCCCAATCCCTTGTTCGCCGCGAACAAGACAATTATGTTGTTCGGCGATGGCCGAGAGATGGTGCAAGCCGTCCTGAAAGTATTGAGAGAAGGCTGATGAGTTCTGGCCCAGTCAATAGGGAGCCATGATGACGCCCTTGGCGCACCCAGTATGGAGCCGTGAAGATTCTGCACGGGGTGAAGACGCGCACGACCTGGTCTATTCTTCATGCAACACGGGATTCCGGCGACCGCGATCTATGTCTCGATCTTACGATGACGGGAAGGATTGTAACAGGAGGAAATGCAGCCATGACGATCGCAACGCAAATTGTAAAGCGAGTAGCCACCATCGATGAAAACAGATCCGTGTTTGATGCCGTTCAACTTATGACTGAGGAATTCATCGGGTCCGTGGTACTTACCGGTGCTTCCGGCATTTGCGGGCTGTTCACGGAGCGTGAGTTGATGATGAACGTGGTCGGGAAGGGGAAGGACCCGGGAAAGGTCCTGATCAAGGATGTGAAAGCCCGCGACCCCATCAAAGTCAGCCCCAACGACACTGCCGCCACCTGCTTGGATCTCATGAAGGAACATCAATGCCGCCACCTGCTGGTCTTTGAAGGGGACAAGTTCATTGGTATCGTCTCCTTGCGCGATATGGCAGCGCTCCTGATCGACGAAAAGGAAACGCTCATCCAGCAGCTTAAACAATACATCAGCTCCTGAGATGGTGAGACGATAGGAACAAAGAGAAGGAACCCGTGAGATGGTGTGAGGCGGACTGCGGTCGCTATTCTGCCTGCTGTCATCCCCGGCGGTCGTCCCTGGAGGTACATCCGAAACGAAGATGGATTTCCGATGAAAGACAGTTGGAACTTACAGACACAAGGCGCTTCCATCCTCAACCCCGCTGTTTGTGTACACCAACTCGAATCATGAAAACTGACCGTTCACATAAGGTTGGTCAAATCAATGCATCGCGACAGTTTTAATTCAATCACAACTTCTATGATTGTCAGAATCAAAAAAGGGTTGGATCTGCCGGTCAGCGGGAAACCGGAGCAGCGTGTCCATGTAGCCAAACCGGTCCGCCACGTTGCCGTTCTGGGCATGGATCATCTAGATCTCAAACCCGGCATGCGGGTAGCCGAAGGGGACAAGGTCAGGATTGGCCAATCGCTGTTTGAGCACAAGAAGCTACCCGGCGTGCGCATCACTGCTCCGGGTGCCGGCGAGGTGATTGCCATCAGGCGTGGAGCTGAACGCATGCTCCAGTCAGTCATCATCCGACTTGACGAAACCGAAGACGAGGAGCCCTTCACTGCGTACGGTGCCCATCAACTGGCCAGCTTGACTGAAGCGCAGGTTGTGGACAATCTTTTGGCCTCGGGTCTGTGGGTGACGTTACGCACGCGTCCCTATAGCAAGATCCCCGACCCGTCCACCCGTCCGGCCGCCATCTTCGTGACGGCGATGGACAGCAACCCGCTGGCCGCCGATCCTGTTCCAATTATTACTGCAGAGGCTGAGTCGTTCGTCCATGGCCTGACGGTGCTTTCGCGCCTAGGCACCATGCCGCTTTGGGTGTGCACGTCACCCGAAGCCGAACTGCCACTTCCGCAGGGTCTGGACCAACTGCACCAGGCGAGGTTTGGAGGTCCCCACCCAGCCGGTCTAGCGGGGACGCACATTCATTTCATTGAACCGGTAGACACACGCAAGACCGTCTGGCACCTCAACTACCAAGAAGTGATTGCTATCGGCAAACTGTTTACCAGTGGCCGGTTATGGACCGAACGCATCGTGGCGCTAGGCGGCCCCCAGGTTAAACAGCCGCGTGTGTTGCGCACCCGGCTCGGCGCCTGCATCGAGGAACTGGTTGAGGGTGAGCTTCAAGGCGGTGAGCACCGTGTCATCTCCGGCTCGATCTGGTCAGGGCGACACGCAGTCGACTGGTCGTCCTATCTGGGACGCCATCATCTGCAGGTGTGCGTGCTTAAAGAGGGAACGGAACGAGAGTTCATGGGCTGGCTCTCGCCTGGGCGGAGGAAATACTCCCAGACCAACGTCATGCTGTCGAGTCTTTTCCGTCACCGCGGGGAAGCATTTCCTTTCACGACCAGCCAAAACGGGAGCCCACGCGCCATGGTGCCTTTTGGCACCTTCGAGGATGTCATGCCCCTGGACATCCTACCGACGCAACTGTTGCGCTACCTGCTTGTGGGCGATACCGATATGGCACAAAAGCTGGGCTGCATGGAATTGGACGAGGAAGACCTCGCCTTGTGCTCCTTCGTGTGCGTGGGCAAGAACGACTACGGGCCGGTGCTGCGGAGCGTGCTGAGCCAGATTGAGAGAGAAGGCTGATGGCAGGCATGAAACGCTATCTTGATCGTCTCAGGCCTCTGTTTGCCAAGGGCGGCCGGTTTGAAAAGTACTATCCCGTCTTTGAGATGGTCGATGTGTTTCTGTATTCCTCTCCCGAGACCACGCACACCGCGCCTCATGTGCGGGATGGCATCGATCTGAAGAGATTGATGGTGTATGTGGTGGTGGCGCTGATTCCCTGCATCCTGTGGAGCTGGTTCAATACCGGCTATCAGGCTAATCTGGCACTCGCAAAGATGGGGATGGCCAAGACTGGCTGGCGTTATGACCTGCTGGCGGCGCTTCATATCGGTTTTGATGCCGGCAGTATTCTTGCCAATACGGTCCATGGCTTCTTGTATTTTCTGCCGATCTATCTGACGACCTTAATCGTCGGCGGTGTCTGGGAAACGGTCTTTGCCACGGTGCGTCAGAAAGAGATCAATGAAGGCTTTCTGGTCACCTCCATGCTCTTCACGCTGACGCTGCCACCCAATATGCCGCTCTGGATGGTCGCCATCGGGATTAGCTTCGGCGTGGTACTCGGCAAAGAGATCTTCGGCGGGACCGGCAAGAATTTTCTCAATCCCGCCCTGACCGCGCGGGCGTTTCTGTTTTTCGCCTATCCCGCCGAAATCTCCGGTGACCGGGTGTGGGTGGCGGTGGATGGCTATTCCGGCGCGACCGCGCTCAGCCTTGGTAAAGTTGGCGGCGTAGAGGAGATCATCCGCGGAGGCGTGACCTGGTGGAATGCCTTTATCGGCCTGATGCCGGGCTCCATGGGAGAGACTTCCACCCTCGCCTGTCTGCTCGGCGCGGCGTTCCTGATCTATACTGGGGTCGGTTCTTGGCGCATTATCGTCGGGGTCTTTCTGGGAATGGTCGGGGCCTCGCTCCTGTTCAATCTTGTCGGCAGCGACACCAATCCCATGGTGGCAATGCCCTGGTACTGGCACCTGGTGCTGGGTGGGTTTGCCTTCGGCATGGTCTTCATGGCCACCGATCCGGTGTCGGCCGCCATGACGAGTGCCGGGCGCTGGGTCTTCGGCATTCTGATCGGAGCCATGACCGTGCTGATCCGCGTGGCGAACCCAGCATTTCCTGAAGGCGTGATGCTCACGATTTTGTTTGCCAATGTGTTTGCGCCCCTGATCGATTATGCGGTCGTCCAGCTGAACATCCGACGGAGGCTACGCCGCCATGTCCGCGCCTGAATCAGATTCCGCCGTATCCGCTGCGCCAGTCGAAAGTGCGAGCAGAACGCTGCTGGTGACGCTTGTCGTCTGTCTGGTCTGCTCGGTGGTGGTCGCCGGCGCGGCGGTGCTCCTTCGACCGATTCAGGAAACGAATCAGAAGGCCGACCTCATACGGAATGTGATTGCGGTCTCCGGCCTGCTCAAGGAGGGGTTGACGGAAGAACAAGCGCTGAAACGGATTGACGCGCGCATGGTCGAACTGGCAACCGGTGACGAGGTGAAGGGGATCGATCCTGACACCTTTAATATCGTCAAGGCCGGAAAGGATCCCGAGATCTCCAGCGAACTCACCCGCCGAGAGGATGTGGCGGGGATCAGGCGAGAACCGCGCTATCTGCCGGTCTATCGGATTGTCGGCGCCAACGGCGAGTTGAAGAAACTGATTCTGCCGGTGTACGGCTACGGGCTCTGGTCCACCATGTACGGGTTTCTTGCGCTTGAGGGGGATTTGCGAACGGTTCAGGGGCTCCGATTCTATCAGCATGCCGAAACCCCGGGACTAGGGGGGGAAATCGACAATCCCAGGTGGCGCGCGCAATGGGAGGGCAAAGTCCTATTCGACAATGAATGGAAGGTTCAGGTTGAACTGGTGAGGGGCTCGATTGACAGGTCCACACCCGAAGCCCAGCACCAGGTCGACGCACTCGCCGGCGCCACCATCACCTCACGAGGCGTGGAGAATTTGCTGAAATTCTGGCTGAGCGACAAAGGCTACGGGCCGTACCTGTCCCGTTTGCGTCACGAAAGGAGCTAACTCTCATGTCGTACCAGCATCGCAAAATTATTTTCGACCCGATCGTTGACAATAACCCGATCATCCTGCAGGTCCTGGGGATTTGCTCGGCGCTGGCCGTGACGTCGAAACTCTCAACCACGGTCACTATGTGCATCGCCCTGACAGTCGTGACCGCCCTCTCCAATGCCGCCATCAGTGTGATCCGCAACCATATCCCGAGCAGCGTCCGCATCATCGTGCAGATGACCATTATTTCTTCGCTGGTCATCGTCACCGATCAGTTCCTCAAAGCCTTCGCGTTCGCAATCAGCAAGGACCTGTCGGTATTCGTCGGGTTGATTATCACCAATTGTATCGTCATGGGACGCGCTGAAGCCTATGCGATGAAACATCCGCCTCTCCCAAGCCTCCTCGATGGCCTCGGCAACGGCCTGGGCTATAGCGCACTGTTACTGGCAGTCGGTACCGTACGCGAGCTCTTGGGGTCCGGTTCCCTGTTCGGGTATCCGATACTCCTGCTTGAACGGGATGGCGGGTGGTATGTGCCAAACGGCTTGTTGCTACTGCCTCCGAGTGCGTTTTTCCTGATCGGCATGATCATTTGGGTGGTGCGCTCCTGGAAGCCGGCACAAGTCGAGGAACCTGAATACCGGATCTATCACGCGCATCGTCCCGAGGCGACCTCATGACAGAGCTGATCAATCTGTTTATCACCGCGGTCTTCGTCGAGAATCTTGCGCTGACGTTTTTTCTCGGGATGTGCACTTTTCTTGCCGTATCAAAGCAAATCAGCACGGCGCTCGGACTCGGCATCGCGGTGATCGTCGTGCAGGCGTTGTCCGTGCCGGTCAATAATCTTATCTACCAGTTTCTACTACGTGATGGAGCGCTGGCGTGGGCGGGGCTCTCTGATATGAATCTGAGTTTCCTTGGGCTCATCAGCTACATCAGTGTCATTGCGGCGATCGTCCAGGTACTGGAAATGTTTCTCGACCGGCATGTCCCGAAACTGCACAACTCGCTGGGGATTTTTTTGCCGCTCATTACCGTCAACTGCGCCATTCTCGGAGGCAGTCTGTTTATGGTCGAACGTGACTATACCTTTAGCGAGAGCCTCACCTATGGTCTGGGCTCGGGTGTCGGGTGGGCGGTCGCGATCGCTGCGATGGCAGGGGTGCGTGAGAAGCTCAAGTATTCCGACATACCCGATGGTTTGCAGGGACTGGGCGTCGCATTCATCACCGCGGGGTTGATGGCCCTCGGGTTCATGGCCTTTTCCGGAATTCAACTCTGAGCCTGATGAGAGGCCTCGGATGATCGAGATCATACTGGGAGTCAGTTTTTTCACCGGGATCGTCCTCATTCTGGTAGGCCTGATTCTGGCAGCGCGCTCCAAACTGGTAGCCAGTGGCCATGTCACGATCACGATCAACGATAAGAAATTTATCGAGACTCCGATTGGCGGCAAGCTGCTCGGTGCGCTCAGCAACGCCAGGATTTTTGTCAGTTCCGCCTGCGGCGGCGGCGGTACTTGTGGCGTGTGCCGGGTAAAGGTCTTCGAAGGGGGTGGGGTCATTCTGCCGACCGAAACCTCGCATATCACCAAGCGTGAAGCGCGCGAGGGCTACCGTCTCTCCTGTCAGGTGGCGGTCAAGCAGGACATGAAGATCGTGATTCCAGATGAGGTGTTCGGTGTCAAGAAATGGGACTGCACCGTGCGCTCCAACCACAATGTGGCGACCTTCATCAAAGAACTAGTCCTGGAGCTTCCCCCGGATGAATATGTCGATTTCCGTGCCGGAGGGTACATCCAGATTCAATGTCCGCCGTACGAGCAATCGTTCAAGGAGTTTGACGTCGAAGAACGATTTCGCGACGACTGGGATCGGCTGAATCTCTGGGATCTTGTTTCCAGGGTCAATGAGCCGATCGAGCGCGCCTACTCCATGGCCAATTACCCTGAGGAGCGTGGCATCATTATGCTCAATATTCGGATTGCCACTCCCCCACCGCGCACCAAGAATGTGCCTCCGGGTAAAATGTCATCCTACCTGTTCGGACTTACACCGGGAGACAAGGTCACCATCTCCGGGCCGTTTGGCGACTTCTTTGCGCGTGAGACCAACAACGAGATGGTATTCATCGGTGGTGGCGCAGGGATGGCACCCATGCGTTCGCATATTTTCGATCAGCTGGGTCGCATCAAGACCACACGCAAGATGTCCTTCTGGTACGGGGCTCGATCGAAGCGTGAGATGTTCTATGTCGACGATTTCGACAAGCTGGCCGCGGCGCACGACAACTTCGAATGGCATGTCGCCTTGTCCGATGCTCTCCCTGAGGACGCGTGGAGCGGCTATACCGGCTTCATCCATAACGTGCTGTATAATGAGTATCTGAAGACCCATCCGGCGCCAGAGGACTGTGAGTACTACCTCTGCGGACCGCCGATGATGAATGCTGCCGTGATCAAAATGCTGTTGGATCTGGGTGTCGAGCGGGAAAACATCATGCTCGATGACTTCGGAGGATGACCAGCCATGCATCCCTCCATTCCACGCCCTCGTGCAGTGATTGCCGTGATCGTTCTGCTGGCTGCCGGTACCGGCTTCGGCCTGTTACGCTCAGAGCCACCTGTCGAAGCGCTGCACATGAGTGGTCCCACAATGGGAACCACCTACAACGTGAAATACCACCCCACCCAGAACACTCCGACACTGAAGGCGATGCAAATCCAAGTGGATGCATTGCTGGCCGAAATCAATCACACCATGTCCACCTATGACCCGGAATCGGAACTGTCGCGCTTTAACCGTCTGCGCACCACCGACTGGGTTCCCACATCCGCTTCGCTACTTGCCGTGCTCAAAGCTGCGCTCGAAATCGGGGTCCAGAGCGAAGGCGCATTCGACATCACGGTTGGTCCCCTGGTCAATCTGTGGGGCTTCGGCCCGGAGTTTCATCCTGACCGCATCCCGCTTGAAACCGACATCGCCGCTGCGCGCACGCGCAGCGGCCTCGATAAAGTAACACTACGTGAGACTCACCCAGCGATACGCAAGCACCGCCCTGATGTATTCCTGGATCTTTCCGGGATCGCTAAGGGGTACGGTGTGGACCGAGTTGCTGAACTCATGACCGCGCACGGCATTGAACATTATATGGTTGAGATCGGTGGCGAGTTACGGGTACGCGGCTTCAAGGAGCAAGATACACCCTGGCGGATCGCGATTGAGAAACCGTTGCCGGGCGAACGTTCGGTGCACACGGTACTGGCGCTCAGCGACATCGCACTCGCCACATCGGGCGATTATCGCAACTTTTTCGAAATTGCCGGTCGACGCTACTCCCATACCATCAATCCGGCAACCGGCTGGCCGGTTGATAATCATCTAGTCTCGGTAACTGTGTTGGCGGACACCAGCATGCGAGCCGATGCCTGGGCCACCGCGTTCCAAGTGTTGGGGCCTGAGCGTGGCATGGCCATAGCCGAACGACTCAATCTTCCCGTCCTCTTCGTTATCGAACGGGATGGACAATTTGAGGAACGCGTCTGCTGCGCCTTCCAACGTTACCGGAAACAGGAGCTGTCATGACAATTTTCCTGGTGACTTTTCTCGTTATGGGTATTGCCATCCTGGCTATGGCGGTGGGTGTACTGGTCGGTCGCAATCCGATCGGCGGCAGTTGTGGCGGCCTTGAGCGCATTGGTCTGGAGTGCGATGCTGGTTGCGATAAGCCTTGCCCGGAACGTCTTGCCCTCAGCCGGACGCAAGGTCCTCGGCGGACTCTTCAGGCGCAACCCACGAGACCTGATCGCGACGGCAAGGCGCGGGAGGGATCTGGCTCGTGAAAGGGAAATGGCACATCAATAGGGAGTCATGATGACGCCCTTCTCAGAGGATAGCGTACAGGCAGCAGCCAACCCCTATCTGATCCAGCCGGCCACCATTGTGGAGAAGATCAGAGAGGCGGAGGACATCGACACCTATCGATTGCGCTTCGTCGATGAGCAGGTGCGGCGAACCTATCGATTCGCGGCCGGACAGTTCAATATGGTCTATCTGTTCGGGGTCGGCGAGGTGGCGATCTCGATCGTGTCGGATCCGGATGAGCCGGAGTTTCTGGGCCACACCATCCGCGTCGTGGGACGAGTCACCAAGGCCATCGCGCGATTGCAGCCGGGCGATGAGTTGGGCATCCGCGGGCCGTTCGGGCAGGGGTGGCCGCTCGACGGCGCGCAGGGCAACGACGTGGTGATCGTGACCGGCGGGCTGGGCTGCGCACCGGTCGTCGGCGCCATTGAATATATCTTCCGTCGGCGCACCCAGTATGGCAGCGTGAAGATTCTGCACGGGGTCAAGACGCCGCACGACCTGCTCTATCGGGAGCGGTTCGATGCGTGGCGGCGGCATCCTGATACCGAGGTATTGTTGACGAGCGACCAGCCCGGCAAGACGTGGCGCTATCACATCGGTGTGGTGACGGAGCTGTTCGAGCAGGTGGCGGTGAACCCGGCACGCACCATGGTGCTGATGTGTGGACCGGAGATCATGATGCGCTTGGGTGTGCCGATCTTGATGCAGCGTGGGATTCCGGCGACCGCGATCTACGTCTCGCTGGAGCGGCACATGGAATGTGGGATCGGCCTGTGCGGCCATTGTCAGATGGGTCCGTACTTTCTGTGCAAAGACGGCCCGGTGATGCGCTACGATCGGGTCGCGCCGTGGTTGGGACGAACGGGTGTGTGATCGGTGATGGGATTGCGTCGCTATGAGTGACAAGAAAAGAGTCAACCCGCTCGTGACGCCCATGCGGCCCACGCTTGCTGTCTTCAAGTTCGCCTCCTGCGACGGCTGTCAGCTTAGCATCTTGAATTTAGAGGATGATCTGCTCGCGTTAGGGCAGGTCTTGGACATCGCCTACTTTCCCGAAGCCTCCAGCGACATGCGGGAGGGCCCTTACGGCATCGCCTTGGTGGAGGGGTCCATCACGACGCCGGAGGATGCGCATCGGATTCTGTCCGTCCGGAAGCAAGTCGCGCTGTTGATCACGATTGGCGCCTGCGCCACGGCGGGCGGGATTCAAGCGTTGCGCAACTGGGCGGATGTCGACGCCTTCAAGCGAGTGGTCTATCCCAGCCCGCAGTACATCCAGAGCCTGAGCACCTCGACGGCGATCTCGGAACATGTGCGCGTCGACTTCGAACTGTGGGGCTGCCCCATCGACAAAGCACAATTGCTCCGGGTGCTCACCGATCTGTTGGCCGGCGTGCAACCGAGGCTGCCGACACACAGCGTGTGCATCGAGTGCAAACGCCGGGGGAACGTCTGCGTGATGGTCGCCAAGGGGATGCCCTGCCTCGGGCCGGTGACGCGCACCGGGTGCGGCGCGATTTGTCCGAGCATGGGACGGGACTGCTACGGCTGTTTCGGCCCGGCCGAAGGGATGCATGAGGGACCCGGCTTTCCTCCGAATACGGCCTCGCTGGCCAAAGAGTTTCACCAGGGACTCAACCTCATTCCGGTCGAGGTATTGCGCCGATTCCGCGGCATCAACGGCTCAGTAAGACCGTTCCGCGAGGAGAGCCAGGCGTGGGAACGCGACGAAACGTGAAGCGAATCTCGCGGGATTCGCGAGCCTGCGAGAAAAGCGGGACGAGTCCGAAGTTGTATCTGCGCGAGTCGCGCCCGTCCCGCCCGTCTCACTCACGATTCACGAGTGACGTGCGATGCGTACGCAGGTGCCCCGCTTCGTTGCCGGACGACTCAGGGGGGCTTATACTGCACGTAGGCCTGAACGAGGATCTTATACGGAACCAGATAAACCATAGGTAGGGTAAATGACTCGATAGCAAGACGCTATGGTTCGAAGGAGCCGTCATGAAACTGAGTTTTGAGTGGGACGAAGAGAAAGCTAAAGCCAATCTCAAAAAGCACAGAGTCGGTTTCGATGAAGCCACAACCGTTTTCACCGATCCCTTTTCAATGACCATTCATGACCCTGAGCACTCAGCGGATGAACAACGGTATATAGACATCGGAAGTTCTGACAAGGGCCGCGTGCTGCTCGTGGTTTATACCGAACGTGGCTCGACCATACGCATTGTCAGTTGCCGAAAGGCAACCCCATCGGAACGGAAACTTTATGAAGAAGTCACTGACTAAAATAGTACAGGTGGAGGACCATGATATGCGCACCGAATATGATTTTAGGGGGGGAGCGCGTGGCAAGCACTATCACGCCATGCAAGCTGGGTATACCATCACGATCCATAAAGCGGATGGCACCACTCTTGTTAAGGAAGTCGTGCCCAAAGAGGGTGCCGTTGTTCTTGAACCGGATATTCAAGCGTATTTCCCAGACTCGGAATCTGTGAATAGGACGTTGCGTTGTTTAATTCCGCTGCTGCCCCAAAAGCGAAGAGCAAAGGTGAAGAAAGCCTAACAAGAGGGTGGAGCCGACCCCCGAAAATTCGGTGGCTTACCCTCAATTTCTAGGGCGCAGAATGGTTGCCCATGCCGCGCACGACGCCTGCGCAGCCAGATCGGTTCGCTGTGCGTCCATGAGAAAGCGCGGGCGTCTTGTAGGAATCGGAAATGACGTCAGGCGGTCGCAGCCCGGATAGTGGGATGACATTAAACTACGCCATGTGCCCTCCTGCTTCGTTGCCGGACGACGCAGGGAGCTTATACAGCACGCGGGCCGGACCAGGGGACTTATCCGGAACCGGATAATACATAGTTGGGTCTTCGCGGATCACAGTGGGTCCTTTTCCTCACTCCGCGTTAACGGAGGCAGGAAGGCGGCGACGATTTTGAGTTTTTTGAGGTAGTCCTCGTCTCGATAGCCATAGGCACGGCGCTGGAGGACACGGATCTTGTTGTTGAGCCCCTCCACGAGGCCGAGGCTGACCTTGTTCTCCGGGTGACAGTACGAGGCGATGCCCTCCCAGTGGCGGTCAATCATCGCCGCGAACGTCTCGTAGGGCGTGAGCCGCTGCCACTTGAGGCTCTGTGTCCAACGCGTGAAGAAGGCGCGGGCCCCGCTCTCGGTCTGGTAGCCCCAGAGCTGGCCAAAAGACTCCTTGAGCAGGGAGGCGGTGTTCAGTCGCTTGTTGGCTTTGAGCAGCTTGGCGAGGGAACGGCGGCCGTCGAGGGAGAGGTGCTCACGGTGGGAGAGCAGCGTATCGCGCGGTCCCTTGATGAAGGCGCGGTCCTTGGCGGCGAGGCGGCGGTACTCGCTGCGGCGGACGGCGTCGAGCGCCTCACCGAGGTGGCGCACGATATGGAATTTGTCGAAGATCACGCGTGCCTGTGGCGCATGGCGCGTGAGTGAGGTGCGAAAGGGCTTCCACATGTCCATCGCCACGAGCTGGATGTGCGCCGTCTTTTTCGCGCCCAGCGCGGCAAAGAAGAGGTTCATGTCGGCCTCGGTGCGGCCCTTGCCGCCGACCCAGATTGGCCGCCTGCGGTCGAGGTCGCTGACGACGATGCGGGAGTCGTGCCCCTTCCGGATGGCGATCTCGTCCACGCCGATCGCCCGCGGCGCGGGCAGGCCGGCGCGGGCGACCTGCTGTTGCATGTAGATCGTGTCGAGATCCTTGACCGTGCTGTCGTGGAGGCGCTCCGCCTTGGCCACCGCCGTGTTGGTCCTCTCGCGGCAGAGTGCCCCCACGTGCCTCGCGAAGCGCTGGGTGAAGCGCGGGTGCTTCGCCAGCCAGTCGAGGCGCTCTACGTACACGCCACGGCACCGCGGGCAGTGGACCCGCCAGCGCTCAAACTGGACGTAGATACGGAACCCGCCGGCCGAGAGGTCGCGGGCACGGCAGGTGCGTTTGTCGTAGCGACCGCGGCACCGGTGGCCACACTGCGAGCAGATCGCCGTTTTTTTCGGCGCTGTCACACCAGCACCCTGGCGTAGCGGTCTCCAAAGACGCCGAGGAGCCGGGAGGCGGCGACGAAGCCTGGCAGCGAGAACAGGGCGCGGATTGACGTGGGGTTCTTCATGCGGCGACTCTGCGCCAGGACCTGCACCAGTTTCAAGCGGTGGGGAACGCCTGGAATGCCGCATCAGACAAGGCTGTCACACAGGATCGGACCACAGAATGACCCACTTGAATGTGCGAAGACCCACATAGTTAGGCATCACGGAATATTGACCCCGATGTCCCGTAGGAGAAAGCGCGATGTCATCGACCGATGAGTACGACAGAATCGCAAGTGACATTCGGCGGCCGGGAACTGAGCAGGCAGGTGGGGCGCTAATTGCCAGAGAGCTGATTCGGCACGCCACGCTCGCGTCCTCCAGTCACAACACTCAGCCTTGGAAGTTTCGCATCCAGCAAGACTCGATCACCATTATGCCTGACTTTTCACGACGTTGCCCGGTGGTCGATCCAGACGACAGTCACCTCTTCAAGAGCCTGGGCTGTGCAGCCGAAAATCTCGTTCATGCTGCTGCCGCGCAGGGTTTCTCGGCTGACGTGCGATTCGACCCCGGAGAAGACGGCGTTATTGTTCTTCTTAACCGTGACGCCTCGGCTCATGCAACGGATCTTTATCGTGCAATAACCAAACGCCAATGCGTTAAGACGGCCTATGACGGTACGCCACTTGCGGCGCCGGAGCTCGAAATGCTGGAGAAAGCGGGTGAAGGGCGGAACGTCCGTACCATCATGCTGTTGTCGGCGGCGCAGAAGGACGAAGTCATTGACTATGTCAGTCGGGGAAATATCGCTCAACTGACTGATCGAGCCTTTCGCGACGAACTCGTTTCCTGGATTCGCTTCAATCCCGGTGAAGCAATGCGCATGGGCGATGGCCTGTCCGGGCGCACCAGTGGCCAACTGCCTTTGCCCACCTGGTTGGCGAAACGGATCATCGGGCTGGTGCTTACGCCGAAAGGCCAAGCCGAGACTGATGCCAAAAACATCAGAAGCTCTGCCGGTGTGGCGGTCTTCGTATCGGAGCGCGACGACAAGGCCGCATGGGTCGAAGCCGGACGCTCATACCAACGCTTCGCACTGCAAGCGACCGCGCTGAATATCCGTACCGCCTTTATCAATCAGCCGATCGAAGTGCGTTCGCTGCGCCCGCAGTTCGAGTCATGGCTGAATGTCGATGAGGAACACGCACAACTCATAGTGCGCTTCGGTCATGGCGCTGCGGCGCCATTCAGCCTGCGGCGCCCGATTGACGACGTGATTGTTGCGAACTAGCTGCGCGGTACCAGAAGATGATGGCTAATCATGGCGACATCGAATTCAGTGGTTGTTGAGTGTGCGCAGAAAGGGGCGAATGACAAAATGACAATGGGCAAATGGCTACTGATCGCGGGCGGCGTCATAGCCATATCTGCTTTCATTGCAGTTTTCATCGGGCAAGCGCATGAAAGCGCCAAGGCGGATGAGCTTGTAGGAAAACTTGTTCAGAGTGTGCTCCGGCCAGTTGCCGACACGGTAGAATTCAATTCGCTTTCAGAACTTCCGCCTCCGGTTGCGCGCTATTTCAAGCATGTGCTGACGGAAGGACAGAAACCGATCAGAACGGCGACGATACGTCAGTCGGGTGTGCTGCGAACCAGCACCACGACGGGAAACTGGTCTTCCTTCACTGCACACCAGCTTGTTGTGCCGTCTGCAACCGGCTTTGTTTGGAACGCCAGGGTCGAGATGCCCCTGGCCACCCATGTGCGCGTTCTGGATAGCTACAGCGCCGGCGTCGGTTCAGGCCGGGTGAGCCTCTTGTCGGCCTTTGCTCTCGCCTCAGAAAGCGGGTCGCCAAAACTTAACTCGGGAGCATTACACAGGTATTTAGCCGAGGCAGTCTGGTTCCCAACTGCCCTTTTGCCCCAGTCCGGAGTCATATGGAGCCCGATCAACGATCATTCGGCAATGGCCACAGCAACCGACAAGGGCACAACTGTGTCGTTGGAGTTTCGATTCAACGAAGCCGGGGAGGTAACCAGCATCTACAGCCCCGGCCGTTTCGGTAGATTCAATGGCGAATACAAGCAGGTGCCATGGGAGGGATATTTTCGCGACTACCAAGAGCGAGCAGGTATGCGCGTTCCCTTGTATGGCGAAGTGGGCTGGTACGTTGACGGAACATTGCAAATAGTTTGGAAAGGAGACCTCGTTGATGTGCGGTATGAGCTTGGCCCGTGAATCATTGGCTTGTGCGGCAGGTACGTCCAACCCATCTTTCACCGGACGCTACGCGATCAAGCTGCACAGTGTCAGTTACTTCTCCGCTGGGCGATTCCAAGAACGAGAGCAAGATGTTTAGAGGGACTCGAGGCCGGATCGCGTTAGCGTTAATCGCGGTGTTGGGTTCGGCCTCAGCAGCATATCTATGGGATATGAATCGAGCCTATGAGCGGGTCCGTGCAAAGGGCACGGTCATTCCGTCACCCTATGGGGATATCGAATACACCGAAGGTGGATCAGGTCCCCCCGTTCTGGTGATTCATGGGAGCGGCGGCGGCTACGATCAGGGCGAACTCATGGTGCGTGCGGTGCTGGGTGAACGATTCCACTGGATTGCACCGTCGCGCTTTGGATATTTGCGCTCGACCTTTCATGATGGCGCCACATTTGACGACCAGGCGCATGCTTACGCGTATCTGCTCGACCGGTTGGGCATCAAGAAGGTCGCGGTCGTCACGTTATCTCACGGCGGCCCTTCAGCTCTCCTCTTCGCCGTATTGCACCCTGAACAGGTTTTCTCGCTGACACTCATCTCCGCCGGCGTAGCCTCTTCAACCGAACGAGACCAGGCGCAGGCGAACCAGAAGGGCGAGATGCTGATGACAATCTTCAAGCATGACGTGCTTTACTGGGCCATCACCAAGCTGTTCAAACGACAATTGATGGAACTGATGGGCGCAAACGACGCGGTCATTGCCGGTCTTGCGCCTGCGCAGCGGGAATTGGTCGACCAGATTGTTGATTTCATGAACCCGGTGTCGCCGCGATCCGCCGGTGCTGCTTTCGATAACAAGGCTGTGATGCCGAATGAGCGGATTTCCGCGATACGAACCCCGACCTTGATTTTCCATGCCACAGACGACACGCTGCAGGTTTACCACAACGCCAAATTTGCCGCGTCCACCATTCCGGGTGCGAGGCTAGTCCGTTTCGAGAGAGGGGGTCACCTCGTCATCAGCGTCGAGCAAACAACCATTCGCACGATCATGCAGAAACACATTGTCGACAATACGAGCGAGTAATGCCCTCGGCACTCGTGATCAATCTCCGGTTCTTGGGCAACGCCAAACCCGGCAGTCAACACGGACGCTGCGCGATAAAGCCGCGCAGCGTCCGGTTGCCTTGAACGTTAGGTTTCACAGGAGCAGCCTCATGTTTGCAAACTCGATATCTGCCTGCATCACAACAGTCAAGGTTCAAGAGTCCCGCGACTTCTACGTGAAGCACTTCGGGGCCAAAGTCACATTTGATTGTGGCTGGTACGTCAACCTCCAGTTCGGAAGGGAATCCTCCACCCTGCAATTTATGGCTCCCCAGCCGGGGCAGCCGTTATGCAATCCAGCAGGACTGACCTACAACTTTTCCGTTGCCGACGTTGATGCCGAGTGCAACTTGCTTACGTCTGCGGGACTCCAGCCTGTTATGCCGCTCGACGATCATCCGTGGGGCGATCGCGGCTTCGCAATTCAAGACCCCAATGGCGTGATGCTCTATATTTACTCCGAGCGTGAACCAAATGCTGAATTCAAGCAGTTCTGCAAAACCTAACTCTGCGGTCAAGCGGGATTGGCTTACAGCGGGCTTCGCCCGCTTCCAGCCAGCCCCTTATCTTAAACATTAGGGCGCAGTACGATTGCTCATGCTGCACACGACACGACCATTTGTTCTTCTCGGCGGGAAGGCGGCGCTGTCGCTGAGCGGGAGACCTGTAACAATAGCGCAAGGTATGAAGTGTCTATGGTCAAACCTCATTTGCCGCATGAGTCTGTAAGTCATGAGTGAGTCAAAAGAAACCAACACCAGAACCATCGCGGTCGGCACGATTGCGCGCGTGGAGGGTGAAGGCGCGCTCCGTGTCACCGTGAAGGACGGTGTCGTGCAGGACGTCGAGCTGAAAATCTTCGAGCCGCCGCGGTTCTTCGAGGCCTTTTTGGTAGGCCGGCATTACGACGAGGTGCCGGACATCGTGGCGCGGATCTGCGGCATCTGTCCCGTGGCCTACCAGATGAGCGCCGTGCATGCGCTGGAGCAGATCTTCGGTGTGACCGTGGAGGGGGCGCTGCGGGATTTGCGGCGGATGATCTACTGCGGCGAATGGATCGAGAGCCATACGCTCCACGTCTACATGCTCCACGCGCCGGACTTTCTCGGCTATGCCAGCGCGATCGCGATGGCCAAAGATCATCCGGAGATCGTGACCAGGGGGCTGCGATTGAAGAAAGCCGGCAATGCCTTGATGACCCTGCTGGGTGGCCGCTCCGTGCATCCGGTCTCGGTGAAGGTCGGTGGGTTTTCGCGCGTGCCGCTGCGCCGTGAACTGGAGGGGCTGAAAGATGAATTTCTGTGGGCACGCGATGCAGCGGTGGAGACCGTCCGCTGGGTTGCGGGATTCGATTATCCTGATTTTGCACAGGACTATACCTTCGTCGCGCTCCGTCCTCCCGATGAGTATCCCTTCAATGAGGGATCGATCTTGTCCAGTGGCGGAGTAAAGATTTCCGCAGTGGAGTTCGAGCAACATTTCAGGGAAGAGCAGGCGCCCTATTCTACAGCCCTCCAATGCAGACTCAACGGAGCCAGTTATTTGGTGGGGCCCATGGCGCGGGTGAACCTCAATCACGACCATCTGTCGCCGCTGGGGAAGCAAGTATTGGCGGACACGGGACTGTCTCTGCCTCTGCGGAATCCGTTTCACGCGATTGTCGCCCGCTCCGTCGAAATCCTGTATGCGATCGAGGAGACGCTGCGGATCATCGACAGGTACGAGCCGCCACCCAGTCCGTCGGTCCCGGTGACCGTGCGCGCCGGCACCGGGATGGCTTGCACCGAAGCGCCGAGAGGCATTCTTTATCATCGGTATCGGGTGGATGGCGACGGCCTGATTCGCGAAGCCAAGATCGTTCCACCGACTTCGCAGAACCAGCGTCGAATCGAAGAGGACCTGCGTGCCTATCTGCCTCGTGTGCTGGATCTCTCGAATGAGCAAGCGGCCTTGGGATGCGAAAAAGTCATCCGGTGCTATGACCCTTGCATCTCCTGCGCGACGCATTTTTTGAGGCTCGACGTGAAGCAGGTGAGGTGAGGTTTGTCTGGTGTATTTGGTTGGAAAGAACGAGATCAACCAGACAGACCGAATAGACGAGACAGACGAGACAGACGAGACAAACCATGGCTACAATTCGCATCATCGGACTCGGCAATCTGTTCAGGGGGGATGATGCGGCGGGGTTGCTAGCCGCGCGGCGATTGAAAGCCCTGGTGGGGGACCGCGCCGACGTGATTGAAGCGGAGCTGGCCGGTCTCGATGTGCTGGACTTGATGGCAGACGCGTCAACGGTATTCCTGATCGATGCGGCAAGGAGCGGCCAGCTTGCGGGAACGATCCATCGTCTCAATGCGTCCGCCGGGCCGATCTCGGCAGACCTGTTCCCTCATTCGACGCACGTCCTTAATGCGGTGGACGCGATTGAGCTGGGCCGTACATTGGGGCTCCTTCCGCCCCGCGTGATCGTCTACGGTGTGGAGGTCGGTGACACTACGGCCGGCAATGCGCTGTCTCCTGCGGTTGCGGCAGCGTTGGATCAGGTTGTCGAGCTAGTCGTACATGAGTTGGAGGGGCTTTCGTGCACGAGTGGCAGCTGATGGCCCAGGTGGTCAAGATGGTGGAGGAGGCGCTCCGCCAGGCTCCCTCTGCGAGACCGTCGGTCGTGAGGCTCAAAGTCAGTACGCAGTCTCATTTCTTCGAGCACGATGCGGCGGCGTTGCAGTCGGTCTTTGCTGCGGCCGCACAGGGGACGGTTGCTGAGCGGGCCGTGCTGGAGATTCTGCCGGTTCCCGTCACCGGCCACTGCCGGCTGTGCGGGACTTCCTGCGAGATGCATGAGCTGCTGCAATGTTGCCCACGTTGTGGGTCGGCAAGCCTGGATGCGGAGCCAGTCCCTGAAGTGGTGCTTCACGAGGTCGTGGTGGAGGAATGAAACAGGACACCATTGTTCGCCTGCGCATCACCGTGGAGGGAACGGTCCAGGGGGTCGGATTCCGGCCGTTCACCTACCGCGTAGCGCAGGAACTGGGAGTGGCCGGATGGGTGATGAACAGCGCTCATGGGGCAGTACTGGAACTTGAGGGGCCGGTTGCTGTGCTGGAGACCTTTCTCGCTCGCCTGCAAACAGAAGCGCCGGCGGCGGCGAAGGTGGATCGGCTGACCGTAGGACCCGCGAATCCGATGGGAGCGACTGTATTTGAGATTCGAGCCAGCGGAGGTGCCGGCGCGCGGCGCTTGGTGGTGCCACCGGACCTTGCGACCTGTGCCGATTGTCTGGGCGAGATGCGCGATCCGATGGATCGGCGTTTCCGCTATCCCTTTCTCACCTGCACCCAATGTGGCCCACGCATCAGCCTCATCACGGACATTCCCTATGACCGTATCAACACCACGATGAGCCGGTTCCAACTGTGCCAAGGTTGCCGGGCGGAATATGAGGATCACACGAATCGTCGCTTCCACGCCGAACCGATCGCCTGTCCGGTGTGTGGTCCTCGATTGGCGTTGTGGAATGTTCGGGGAGAAGAGGTGGCTCGTGAGGAGGCCGTGTTGCAGCAGGCTTGCGAGATCATCCGGACAGGACGGATCCTCGCGGTCAAGGGAGTCGGCGGGTTTCAGCTCTGGGTGGATGCCTGCTCGGAATCAGCGGTGCAACGGCTGCGCCTGCGCAAAATGAGACCGGATAAACCCTTTGCGGTCTTGTTCCCCTCTATTTCCGTTGTGCAGACATCATGCGGTCTGAGTCCGGAGGAAGAAGAATTGCTGCGCTCTCCCGAATCGCCGATTGTGCTGCTGCGACAGAACGAACCGTCCGGGTTGGCCAGATCGGTGTCGCCCGACAACCCCTTCGTCGGCGCCATGGTGCCGTACAGTCCGCTCCACCATCTGCTGATGACCGAGTTGCAAGGTCCGGTGGTAGCCACCAGCGGCAATCTCTCAGACGAACCGATTGTGATCGATGAACAAGAGGCGTTGGTTCGACTTGCTGGAATTGCGGATGCGTTCCTGGTTCACGATCGAGCGATCGCGCGGCCGGTCGATGATTCAGTGATGCGTGTGGTGGAGGGCAAAACGCTGATACTCCGGCGAGCAAGAGGCTATGTGCCTCGGTCGATCAGAGTGAATGCTTCCCTCACGAACGGAAGCGCGATGGTCCCGATCCTCGCGGTCGGGGGCCACCTCAAGAACACGATTGCACTGACGTCCGGCGATCAGGTCATGCTGAGCCAGCACCTTGGCGATCTGTCTACGCTGGAGGCCTTCGAGGCGTTTCGTCGCGCCGTCGACGATCTGCAACGGCTGCTTGACGTACAGCCCCAACTCGTAGCCTGCGATCTCCACCCGGACTATCGGTCGACAATCTTCGCGCAGGAATTCGCCGAGCGTCACGCGGTCCCGCTCGTTCGGGTGCAGCACCATCATGCTCATGTGGCCTCCTGCATGGCCGAGCATGGACTGGATGGCGAGGTGCTGGGCGTGGCCTGGGACGGGGCGGGCTATGGTTCCGACGGCACGATCTGGGGAGGCGAGTTTCTGATCGCGGGGTATCGAGGCTTCAGGCGTCTCGGCCATCTTCGGCCATTCCGCCTGCCGGGTGGAGAGACGGCCATGCGCGAACCCTGGCGCTGCGCCTTCTCGGTCCTATGGGAGACCTATGGAGAGAAGGGAGCCGTTGAAGAGTGTGCTGCCCGTCAATGTGTGAAAGGGAAAACAGACGCTCTCTTGCTCCTGTTGCAAAGAGGGCTTGCCTCACCCTGGACCACCAGCATGGGAAGACTCTTCGATGCGGTATCGTCGATAGCTGGCTTGTGTGATGAAGCCAGTTTTGAAGGGCAGGCGGCCATGGCTCTGGAGTTCGCGGCGGAACGGTATGAAAAGAATTCTCCCGGTGAGGAAACAGGCTATCCGTTCGCCGTCACACGAGGCGAGGACAACGGGGCCGTGTGGGTCGCAGACTGGCGACCGCTGATCGAGTCGCTTATACAGGAGAGGCGCGAAGGAAGCAGCTCCGAGCGGATCGCGTATCGGTTCCATCTTGCGTTGGCGGATCTGATCGGTCAGATTGCGGAGCACGCTGCGTTGCCGCGTGTGGTGCTGACCGGCGGATGCTTCCAGAATGTCCTGTTGCTTCGGCTTGCGCGGCGCCGGTTGGAGCGAGCGGGGTTTACCATTTATACCCACCGCCTGGTGCCGCCCAACGACGGGGGACTCTCTCTTGGCCAGGCGGTCGTGGCGGCGGCTCACTTTTCAAACAGAAGGTAATAGGAATGTGCTTAGCGGTTCCCGGGCAAGTCCTCAGCATCACGGATGACCAACTCCGTACCGCGACGGTATCCTTCGGCGGCACCATGAAAGAGGTCTCGCTTGCGCTCGTGCCAGAAGCGGACGTCGGAGACTATGTGATCGTGCATGTGGGATTTGCCATCAGCAAACTGGATGAGCAGGCGGCAAGAAGGTCACTTGAATTGATGGCCCAACTCGATAGGGGAGAGGCACGAGGTCAGGGGCCAGGGGCACTGGGCATGGTCAAGAGATCTGGCCTGTTGCCTTAAGCCACTCGCCGCATGCCGAGGCAGCGATGAAGTACGTCGACGAATACAGAGAGAGTGCGACCGCTGCGGCATTGGCCGAGGCGATCAAGCGAACCGTGACCAAGCCCTGGACGATCATGGAAGTCTGCGGCGGGCAAACCCATGCGATTGTGCGGTTCGGCCTTGATGCCCTGTTGCCGCCGAACCTCACCCTGGTGCATGGGCCGGGCTGTCCCGTCTGTGTCACGCCGATCGGCTTAATCGATCAGGCGCTCCAACTCGCGTCGCTGCCGCGCGTGATCTTCTGCTCGTTCGGCGACATGCTGCGCGTGCCCGGTTCACAGGGGGATCTGTTCGGCGTCAAGGCTGCCGGGGGAGACGTTCGTATCGTGTATTCGCCGCTGGATGCGTTGGAGTTAGCCCGCGCAAACCCTGATCGCGAGGTCGTGTGTTTTGCGGTGGGGTTCGAGACGACCGCGCCGGCCTATGCGATGGCGGCGATCCAGGCGCGGCGCCTGGGTCTCACCAACGTCAGTCTGCTCGCAGCCCAGGTGCTCGTGCCGCCGGCCATGGAAGCCATCCTGTCCGCTCCCGGCTGTCTCGTGCAGGGATTTCTGGCGGCCGGTCATGTTTGTACGGTCATGGGCTATGAAGAGTACGAAGACCTGGCGCGACGCTATCGCGTGCCCATCGTGGTCACGGGGTTCGAGCCGATCGACATCCTGGAAGGGATTGCGATGCTGGTTCGCCAATTGGAAGAAGGACGGGCGGTCGTCGAGAACCAATACACTAGATCCGTGCGCCGGGAGGGCAACGTGGCGGCGCAAGCGGCCTTGCGAGAAGTCTTCGAACCGACGCTGCGGGCCTGGCGCGGCATCGGCGACATTCCTCAGAGCGGCCTGAGACTCACCGCGGCCTACGCCGTCTTCGATGCGGCGGTGCGATTTCGTGACGCGCTCGCTCAATCCGGTTCGGTGGGCAGAGAAGATCCCGACTGTCGGAGCGGTCTGGTGTTGCAGGGCTTGCTCAAGCCGCCGGACTGCCCGGCCTTCGCCACGCGCTGCACGCCGGAACGGCCTCTCGGTGCGCCGATGGTGTCGAGCGAGGGGGCCTGCGCCGCGTATTACCGATATCGAAGCCATGTGAAACGTGAAGCGTGAAGCGTATCTCGTCGTTCGTCCGACATATCGGATGTCACATTCTTTGACCGAAAGTTTGCGAGATACGCTTCACGAGATACGAGGCCAGATCCATGGGTGACAATAAATCCTTTGAGCCAGAGTGTCCGCTGCCGACGTTCGAGAAGAAGACGGTGCAGCTTGCGCATGGCGGGGGCGGGCGGCTCATGCAGGAGTTGATCCGGGACGTATTCGTCCGGGCTTTTGACAACCCGATGCTGGCGCAACTGCATGACGGCGCGACCTGGCCGGTGGCCGAAGGCACCCTTGCCTTCACCACAGATTCCTACGTCGTGTCTCCCTTATTCTTCCCAGGCGGGAACATCGGAAGTCTGGCGGTGCATGGCACAGTCAATGACCTTGCCATGTGCGGAGCGATGCCCCTGTATCTCAGCGCGGGGTTCATTCTGGAAGAGGGACTCTCTCTGGACATGCTCCGGAAAGTGGTGCAGTCCATGGCGAAGGCGGCGGAAGGGGCGGGGGTGCAGGTCGTGACCGGAGATACTAAGGTGGTGGATCGTGGCAAAGGCGACGGGATTTTTATCAACACCGCAGGAATTGGCGTCGTACCCCCTGGTGTTCGTATCGGCCCACAAGAGGTCAAAGTCGGAGATCGAATTCTATTGAGCGGCGACCTTGGTGCACATGGCTTGGCCGTGATGAGCGTGCGCGAAGGGTTACGCTTCACCGGCGAGATCGAAAGCGACTCGGCGCCGCTGCATCAGGTTGTGCGTGATCTGCTGGAATGCGGAGCGTCTGTCCATTGCCTGCGCGATCTGACGCGCGGAGGATTGGCGAGTGCGCTGAATGAACTCGCTGCCGGAGCGAAGGTGGGCATGACCATTGAGGAACATCTCATTCCCGTGCGAGAGTCCGTGCGCGGCGCCTGTGAATTGTTGGGCCTCGATCCCCTGTATGTTGCGAATGAAGGGCGGTTCGTCGCCTTCGTGCCGGATGCGCATGCGGAGGCAGCGTTGGCCGCCATGCGCCGGCACGCAGTCGCACAGCAGGCGGTTCAGATCGGCACCGTCACGATGGAGCATCCCTCGTTGGTGGTGCTGCGGACCGTATTAGGCACGCATCGTATTCTTGATCTCTTGTCCGGCGAACAGTTGCCGCGCATTTGCTAGACGTCACGACCGTATTGCCTGCGAGTGAGGGGGAGAGCGGCCAATGCCGAGAAAGGGAACTTCATGGAAGGATTAGGCCTTCTGGGATTGTTAGCGGTCATTGTGGGGCTTGTAGGATTATTTGTGCTCTATAAGGGTTGGCGTAAACCGCAGTAACCGGTTCAAGTCGGGAAGAGGAAGGTGAGGTATGGTGCGACGATTGCCATGGAGGGCCCGGGAAGCTACAGGTTCCGATGCGACCTTCATCCGCAGACGAACGGCGAGTTTCTCACCCTGGATGTTCAGGCATTGTAGCCGCATGAGTGGTAAGACGAATGGATTTTGAAGAGATCTTCTCGGGGTTTCTGATCGCGCTGGGGGCAGGGGCGCTCATTGGGTTGCAACGGCAGCAGTCCAGGAGCGGCGAAAAAGGGCCAGGCGTAGGCGGCGTTCGGACTTTTCCTCTCATTGCGCTGGCGGGCGCCCTGTCCGCATTCCTCGCTCAGACCATGGGAATGTGGCCCCTGCTGGGTACCATGCTTGTTGTCGGAGCCTTTTTGGCCCTGTCACAGTATCAGGAGTCGAGCCGGAGCGCAGATCCTGGAATTACCACGCAAGTGGCGGGCCTGATCACCTTTCTTCTCGGGGTCCTCGCTCTTGCGCCGGACCTTCCACTGGCGGTCGGTCAGCGCTACCTCCTGATTGTCGCCAGCGCCGGCGCCGTAATGGCCCTGCTGTCGTTCAAGGAACCGCTGCACCAGGCTGTGGCGCGCATCTCGGACGACGACCTCTACGCAACGGCTAAGTTCGTGGTCCTCACATTGGTCGTCTTACCGCTGTTGCCCAATCGTACATATGGTCCTTTCAATGTGCTGAATCCCTTCAACGTGGCGCTCATGGTGGTGTTGATTGCAGGGATGAGTTTTCTCGGGTACATCGCAATGCGGTTGGTCGGTCCGCGGCATGGGCTTCTCGCAACCGGTATTTTAGGCGGCGTGGTCTCCTCCACGGCCGTCACGGTCAGTCTGGCGATGAAAGCACGGGAAGCGCCGTCGGTGGTTGCACTTGCTGCTGTGGCCGTGCTGTTGGCATCGAGTACCATGTTTCTCCGCATGCTCGCGGTGATCGGAGTCGTCGGTCCAGAACTCCTCCCGCGTCTAGTGTGGCCGCTGGGAGTCATGGGGATCGGCGGCTATGGCACGGCGCTGATACTCTATCTGAAGTCGCGGCGAACTCCTCAGGAAGCTCCTCCTGTGGCCTATCAGAATCCGCTTGAACTGCGCACCGCTTTGCAGTTCGGCCTCTTCTATGCGGGGGTCATTGTCGTGGCGAAAGGTGCACAGGTCATGCTTGGAGACAGGGGACTGTACGCTTCCAGCGTGCTGGCCGGAACGACGGATGTGGACGCCATCACGCTCTCGGTGGTCCGGTTTTACCAGGATGGATTGGACCCCGGGACTGCCGTGAGCGCCATCATGGCAGCGGTGATGACGAACACGATGGTCAAAGCAGGTCTTGCCGCCTGGTTCGGCGGATGGGATTTAGGTGCGCGTGTCGGCCTGGGCTTGGGTCTGGCCTTAGCCGGAGGGGTCTTGACGCTATTTTTCATGCCCTAGGAGCCTGTCCGAGTAATGTGCATTTTGGACTGGACAGGCAGCGGGCATTGTGGTTTCTAGGCGGCATGGCTAAAACATTCAAATCCTGGGACGTCGATCAGCCGGTACTGCTCCCTCCGTCCGTGCAGGAGCTGGT